>JBEPXV010000148.1:0-5745 GCA_041641695.1 Gammaproteobacteria bacterium
CGAGATCGCTCAGCAGTGCGAATCCGTCCGTTTCGTCCAGGTCGTGCACCTCTGGAACGTTGAGGCCGATCTCCCGGAACCGCGCGGCGACCCGCGCGAATATCGCGACGGATTCGTGCTCGGGAGGAGCGTCCATGGCGACGAATGTGCTCCCGTCCGGGCAGAAAACGCGGAAATAACGGCGGAAACTGGCATCCGCGGACGCCGGCGCCATGGTCACCGGCGAACCGATAATCCGCTCGACCCATCGGGAAAGGGTGTTCAGCCTTTCATCCAAATCTGAAGAACCTCTATAATCCCGCCACGGCTGGTTGATCTCTTGCTCCGGAAACGTGTCGGCAGGGATGTGTGTTTTCGGTCGATGAACAAAATGAATCAAGACTTTGGGGACATAGATTCTATGCGATTTCGTGGCCCGGATAATAAAAACGCGGAGGAGTCGGGAACCATCAAGACTCAGTCCACTTTCAAGTTCAAGCTGGCATCGGTGCTGGTCCTCCTCGGCGTCGCCGGCGCGGCCTGGGGCGCGGAGGAGGTCTGCGCTCCCGACGTGATCAGCCGGCCCGCACCGGTGGAGCCGGGCCCGGACGGCCCGGCGATAGAGCTGGAGGGCGATCAGGTTGAATCCACCGGCGAGGATACCGTAACGCTCACAGGCGACGCCACCATGAAGCGGGGCGCCCAGGCCATGGAGGGCGACGAGCTCACCTACTATCGCAGGACCGGCGAGATCGAGGGCAAAGGCGATCTGACTTTCTACTCGGCGCAGGGCGACCGAATCGAAGCTGATTACCTGCGCATGGATATGGAAACGCGCATCGGCCAGGCCGACAATGTCGAGTACCGTATCGGCCACCGGGGGCGGCGCCACGCGGATCCTACCAAGTCATACATCAGGGCTCGCGGCACGGCCGGCAAGGCGCACATGGAAGGCCATGACGTCACTCGCATGGAGGATGTCAGTTACACCACCTGCAACGAGGGCGACGATTCCGTCGTTTTGTACGCGGACGAGATCACGCTGGACCAGGGTACGGGCCGGGGGGTCGCCAAGAACCTGAAGCTGGAGCTCAAGGGCGTCCCGGTGTTCTATTTCCCCCGACTCAGCTTTCCCATCAGCGACGAGCGCAAGACGGGCTTCCTGTTCCCCAGCTTCGGCGCCCAGGAGGGCTCCGGCTTCGTCCTGTCCACCCCGTTCTACTGGAACATGGCGCCGAACTACGACTTCACCCTGTATCCGCGCCTGTATACCCTGCGCGGGGTCCAGGTGGGCGGCGAGTTCCGCTACCTGACGGAAAACTCCCGGGGTTCCCTGTACGGCGAGTACCTCCCCTCGGACAGCGAATTCGACGACGACGACCGCAGCGCCGTTCATCTGAACCACGAGCAGGATTTCACCCAGCGGCTCTACGGTGAAATAGACGCTCAGCATGTCTCCGACGACCAATACCTGGATGATTTCAGCAACGATATCCAGATCTCCAGCGCCACGTTTCTGCCGCAGGAGGCACGGCTGCGATACAACGGCAGTATCTGGGATATGCAGGGGCGCGCGATTGCTTACCAGACCATCGATCCCACCATTCCCGACGCGGCGGAGCCGTATTCGCGGCTGCCGCAGTTGACCGCGGACGCGGACTATGAATTTTCGCCTTACGATATCGAGCTCGAGTTTGAGAGCGAGGCGGTGAACTTCACGCAGGACGAGCTGGAGGACGGCTGGCGGCTGGATGCCACGCCGTCGGTCAAGAAGGAATTCGAGAACGTATGGGGATATGTGGAGCCCAAGGTATCCATGCGGCACACGAGCTATTTTCTCGACCGCGACCCGGGGCAGGACGACAACCCGAGCCGGACCCTGCCGGTGGTCAGCGTGGACTCCGGCATCTTTCTGGAGCGGCGCACGTCGTGGCTGGATAAACCCTTCATTCACACCCTGGAACCGCGCCTGTTTTACCTGTACGTCCCGAAAGAGAATCAGGACGATCTCCCCAACTTCGACACCGGGGGGATCAATCTGAACAACTTCAACAATATTTACCGGGAGTCCCGATTCTTCGGGGCGGACCGCGTGGGCGACACCAATCAGGTCACCACCGGCCTGACCAGCCGGATGCTGGACGCCGAAACCGGCAATGAATGGATGAGCGGCAGCGTCGGCATGATATTTTTCCTGGAGGACCGCGAAGTCAACCTGAACCCGGACGAGGTCCAGGACGACTCGACCTCGGATTTTCTGGCCGAGTTCGACGCGCGTCTCACGAACCGGTGGCGGACCTATGGATTCGCCCAGTGGGACACCCAGGACAGTGAAGTCCGGGAAGGCAAGTTCGATCTGCAGTACCGGCAGGAGGCGCGCCGCTACGTCGACCTGTCGTACCGCTTCTCGCGGGACCGCATCGAGCAGCTGCGCGTCGACTCCGTATGGCGGGTTCTGCCTCGCTGGCACCTGATTTTCGAGGACCGGTTCTCCATCCGGGAGGAGGAAAATCTCGAGACCAGCGTCGGCGTCGAGTATGATGGCTGTTGCTGGCGCGTGCGGGGCTTCTTCCAGCGGCGGGCCGAGTCCAATGATACGTACCGGAATGCGATCATCTTCGAGCTCGAGCTGACCGGGCTGGCCAGCATCCGCGCGGGCTATTGAGCCCGGCAGCCGGGCGGCCCCGCCCCGCGCGATGGCCCCGCGCCGATGGCCGCCGCGCGGCCGTCGCGTGAAATTTCACATTCTGCGACAATCCACCGGAGCCGGCCTTCCGGTGTTGTCGGCATGTATGGTGCAACATCAAGCAATGATTCGACATATTCTGACCCTGGTCCTGGTGTCCGCGTTCACGCTGGCTGCCCAGGCCGCCGAGATTGACAAAGTGCTCGTTGTCGTCAATGACGACGTGATCACCGAGGGCGAGTTCCAGCAGACCCTGACCCGCATCAAGTCGGACATGCGGGCCCGCGGGGGCGATTTGCCGCCCGAGGAACAAATCAAGCAGCGGGTCCTCGACCGGATGATCCTTCAGAAAATTCAGGTCCAGCGCGCGGAGCGCGCCGGCATCGAGGTGTCAGAAGCGGAGCTCGACAGTACTATGGAAGAGATCGCAAGTCGCAATGATCTCACCCCGCAGCAGCTTCGCGCGGCGATGGAGCAGGAGGGCATGGACTACAGCCTGCTGCGTGAGAACATCCGATCGCAGCTGATTACCCAGCGTCTGGCGGAGCGGCAGGTCGCGCGGGATGTGGTGGTGACCGACGAGGAGGTGGAAGCGTTTCTGTCTCAGCCCGGTGCCGAGCGTTCCGGTGAACGTACCCGCTACAATATTTCACATATCCTGTTCCCCGTGCCGGATTCAGCCAGCGAGGCGAGCATCAGGAGCGCCCGCCAGAACGCTGTTGCAGTTCACCGCCGGATCCGTGAAGGCCTGGATTTCGAGCAGGCGGCGATGACGTATTCCGCGGCGGAAGACGGGCTGGAAGGCGGCCGAATCGGCTGGCGCGCGCCGTCCCAGCTGCCGGACCTGTTCCTGGAGGCCCTTAACCGGATCGACGCGGGCGAGATTACCGACGTGATCCGGAGCCCCAACGGTTTTCATATCCTGAGGTTGAACGAAGTCGAAGGCAGCGCGCCCCGGGAAGTGACCCAGTACCGGGTGCGGCACATTCTGCTTCGCACTGATGAATTCACCTCCGTCGAGGAAGCCGCCCAGCGGCTGCAGCAGATCCGGGAACGGATCGTCAACGGCGAGGACTTCAACGAGCTGGCGCTGGCTCATTCGGACGACACGGTCTCCAGTGTCCAGGGTGGCGACCTGGGCTGGCTTTCGCCCGGTGATGTGGTACGACCGTTCGAGCAGGCGGTGGAGACTCTCGAAGTCGGCGAGATCAGCCAGCCCGTGCGCACGCCTTACGGAGTCCATATCATTCAGCTCATGGAGACCCGCACCGCTACGCCGTCGGACATGGACCGCGCCATTGCCCGGCGCCAGCTGCGCGCCATCAAGACCGAGGAAAAGCTGGAAGAATGGCGCAACCGTCTTCGCGACGAAGCCTACGTCAGGATCGTCAATCCGGTGTAGGGCGGGGCACAGGCCCGAATAAATATAAAGAATCCGGGCACGGTTCAGCTCCAGGGCACCTGCGTTCCCGGTCATGAACGTTCGGGCTCCCCAGCACGTTGGTGCCTTCGGTGTTTATCCCTGGTCGGGATTCAATCCCGACAAACTCAAGATTTCGGCCATGAATTGGCTCCAGGTCACCCGCGTTCCCGGTCATGACCGCTCGGGGCCCCCAGCACGTTGATGCCTTCGATGGTTATCTCTCGCTTGGTGAAAAAGCGCCCGGCGGCGCCCTTGTGGTGATTCGAGCTAGGCGGCAAGGTTTTCTAATATCAAGATTGGCGCCACATCGATGGCAAAAAAGAAGGCGCCCCTGGGGGCGCCTTGAATTTCGCTTGGAGTGAGCGAGGAGGTTACTTGTTGCTGCCGGCGGCGGTGAATTCCGGGTAAGCCTCCAGCCCGCATTCCGAGACGTCCACGCCCGTGAATTCCTCCTCTTCACTGACGCGGATGCCCACCACGGCCCGCAGGATCAGCCAGACGATCGCGCTGGCCACGAACGTCCAGATGAAAATCGTCACGGCCCCGATGGCCTGGGCGCCGAAACCGGCATCGCTGTTCGTAAGCGGGACGGCCAGCAGTCCCCAGATACCGGCGGTGCCGTGCGCCGAGATGGCGCCCACCGGGTCGTCGACCCTGATCCGGTCCAGTATGACCACCGAGAACACCACGATGACGCCGCCCACGGCGCCGATGAGCGTTGCCGCCAGGGGCGACGGTGTGAGCGGTTCGGCGGTAATGGACACCAGGCCGGCGATGGCGCCGTTGAGTGCCATGGTCAGGTCGGCCTTACCCAGGAACAGGCGAGCGCAGATCAGTGCGGCTATTACTCCGCCGGCGGCGGCGGTGTTGGTGTTGACGAACACCGCGGCGACGGCGTTGGCTTCCGCCACGTTGGAGACGATCAGCTCGGAGCCGCCGTTGAAGCCGAACCAGCCGAGCCACAGGATGAATGTTCCGAGTGCGGCCAGCGGCATGTTGGCGCCCGGGATGGCGTTGATCCTGCCGTCCCTGGTGTACTTGCCGGCGCGTGGGCCCAGGAAAATGACTCCGGCCAGCGCCGCCGCGGCGCCGCACAGGTGGACCACCCCCGACCCGGCGAAGTCGCTGAAGCCCAGCTGATCCAGGAAGCCGCCGCCCCATTTCCAGTAGCCCTGGATTGGATAGATCAACCCGGTCATGACGACGCAGAATGCCAGGAACGGCCACAGTTTCATGCGCTCGGCCACGGCGCCGGAAACGATGGACATGGCCGTCGCCACGAATACCACCTGGAAAAAGAAATCGGAGCGGCCGGAATAGTAGCTGCCGTCATACCAGCCGTCAGCGCCGGCCTGCAGCACCGTGGCCGGGTCGTTGTCCGCCCCCAGCAGAAATGAGATGCCGGGCCAGATGGAGCCGGACGCTTCGCCGGGGTACATCACGTTGTACCCCACCAGCATGTACATGATGGTGGCGATGGCATACAGGGAGATGTTCTTGGTCAGAATCTCGGTGGTGTTCTTTGCCCTTACCAGGCCTGACTCGAGCATGGCAAAGCCCGCCGCCATCCACATGACCAGGGCGCCGCACAGCAGGAAGTACAGAGTGTCGAGCGCGTAGCGAAGATTCAGTATGTCTTCCACGTTGTTCTCCTAGG
>JBEPXV010000149.1:0-5728 GCA_041641695.1 Gammaproteobacteria bacterium
GCCTCGATGTCGTGGGCGTAGTAGTTCTGGCCGTTGACGAATATGACGTCCTTGGTGCGCCCGGTGACGTACAGGTCGCCGTCGTGGATGAAGCCCAGGTCGCCCGTATCCAGCCAGTCGTTGCCGCGAAATGCCTCACGGTTGAGCCGGGCGCCGTCGACATAGAAGCCGCCGGTGACGTTCGGGCCGCTGATCAGTATCCGGCCGACGATATCCGGCCCCATGTCCTGGCCCTGATCGTCGCCGATCCGGACCCGGCATTCGCCGATGGCACGGCCCACATTCACGAGCGTTACGGGATTGCGGGCGTCGTCCAGCTCGATGCGGTCGCCCAGACCCAGCCGGTCACGGTCCACCGTGATGGATCGGTACAACTGCTCCACCGGAGGGAAGGAGACGGCGAGACTGGCCTCCGCCAGACCGTAGACCGGATACATCGCCGTGCGCCGCAGGCCGAAGGGGGCGAGGGCGCCCAGGAACTCCTCGCACAGGCGCGCGGAGATCGGCTCGGCGCCGTTGAATATGATGCGCACCGCCGACAGATCGATGTCGCCTGCCTTGTCCGGGGCGAACGACTTGAGCAGGTAGCGAAACCCGAAGTTCGGCGAGCAGGTCACGCTGGCCCGGTAGTCCGACGCCGCCCGTATCCAGCGCACGGGCCGGCGAATGAAAGCGTCGGTGGCGATGATGGTGTGCTCCATGCCTGCCAGCACCATCATCAGATGAAAGCCGATCAGCCCCATGTCGTGGGTGAGCGGCATCCAGCTCAGGCCGCGGTCGTGGTTCTCGAGCCGGGCGGTCGTGATCATATCCCGGATGTTGGTGAGCAGGTTCCGGTGGGTCAGCACCACGCCCTTGGGGTCGCTGGTGGAGCCGGACGAGAACTGGATGAAGGCCGGGGCGCCGCTATCCAGCGCTGCCGGCTCGCCCTGCCGGCCGCTGTCACCGGCATGCTCGATCAGCACGGTGCCGTCGGCAAGTCGCTGACGAACGGACTGCAGGCCGTGCTCCCCGGCGAAGGCAGCCAGGCGGCCGGCCAGCGCGTGCTCGGTAAAAAGCCGCGGCCGGCGCAGCGCCGCGGCGACCCGGAAGATCTTGCGGCGCTGCTCGTCCGTGACCCCCGGGGCCAGCGGCACCGGGATGATGCCGCCGTACAGGCAAGCCCAGTAGGCGTCCAGGAACGCATCGTTGCGGTTCACCACCAGCAGCATCTCGTCGCCGGCGCGAATGCCGCGGGACTGGAAGTGGTGGAGCAGCGTCAGCGCCCGGCAGCGCAGCCCGGCGAAGTCGACAACCGATGCCTCGCCGCTTCGATCGATCAGCCTGATGGACCGGTCCAGCTTCGACAACTGGTCGAGAGCTTCCGGCAGCGTGGAGTAATGCATAGGGTCAGCGTATCGGCAAGGCCGCGGATTATGTCAGATTGGCCGGCCGGTGCAACACGGGCGCGGACTCGTGACGCGCAGGCGCGTGGGGTATAGTCCGGTCAACCCAGCGGAATCCAGCCATGCGATACATCCTCGAAGAGCGCGAACCGCAGCTCCGTGGAAGCGAGCACTTCATTGCGCCGAGCGCGGACGTCATCGGCTCGGTCGTCATGGAGGACCGCAGCAGCGTGTGGTTCAACGCCGTATTGCGGGGCGACAACGAGCCGATACACCTGGGGAAGGATACCAATGTTCAGGACGGCTCCGTGCTGCACACCGAGCCCGGCTGCCCTGTGGTCCTAGGCCGGGGCGTGACCGTGGGCCACTTGGCCATGGTGCACGGCTGCACGGTGGGGGACTACTCCCTGATCGGTATCAAGGCGGTGATACTCGATCGCGTCCGGATCGGCAGCCACTGCCTGATCGGGGCCAACAGCCTGGTCACGGACGGCAAGGAGATTCCCGACCGCTCGCTGGTCATGGGCAGCCCCGGCAAGGTCGTGCGCACCCTGACGGACGAGGAGGTGGCAAAGCTTCACGCGGCCGCGGCGTCGTATGTCGCCAAGCTGCGCCGCTACAACGCCCGCTTGGCCCCGGTGGCTTGACCGGGTGTTGAAAGTGGCCGGCCCGGCGCGGCTCCCGGTGCCGCGGCGCCGGGTCACCTATAATCAGACAATCCATAAACCGGCATCGTTGCGCCGCCAATTGGGGGAACCATGAAACTTGTCGGAACGATTCTTTTGGCATGCTGGGCGGCGGCGCTTGCTCCGGCGGCGGCTGAAGAGGCGCCGCAGACATTCAGCTTCGACAACGGCGCCGGCCTGACGGGGACCGCCAGCCACCATCGCTTCAGCAGCCGGCACGGTGACTTTTACCCCCACGACGGCACGCCGGTCAGCCGGTTCCTTCTGCACCGGTCGTACGGACCCGGCGCGCTTCACTACGGCACCACCCTGGCCGGGGACGAGCAGCATTACTACGGCGGCGTGTCCCTCGGCCCGGCCACCCTGGCCTATTTTCGGGGTCGGGGCGAATCGTTCTCAAAGACCTCCAATCCCCTGTACCACGACCTGAACCAGTACTTCTTTCACGGCGGGAGCCGTTCCAAGTTCGAGGTCCACGGCGCGGCGGCGAACGTGGCGCTGCCCGGCGGTCTGAGCACGCAGCTCGCTTACTCGAATATCTCGGCACCGCGGGTCGAGGATCGGCATGGGTACTACGCCGGCGTGTCCCACGGACGGTTCGAGGGCGGTGTATTCCAGGTCGACCGCGGGGGCGAGAAGGTGGGCGGCGGCCTGAACCTCGGGATCGCGGCCGGCGCCATCGATCTGAGCTACCAGGACATCCGCAGCGACTACGGCGCGCGCGTCCGGCGGGTCGCGTTGGAATGGGACACCAGTCCCTCGAGCGGATTCGCCCTGGAGCTCGAGGAGGCGCGGCACGATCGTTATTTTGGCGGCGACGAGCAGCGGGTCATGTTTCGCTTCCGCAAGAGTCTCGGCCGCATTCCGGCCTTCAATGCAGCCGAAGCCGAAGATGACGACACGGCGGGGCAGGGACCCGGGTTCGGCAAGGCAGTCGGTATCGGGGTCGGGCTGGGCGTTGCCGCGGTCGCCCTGAGCTCGGGGGACAGCGGCAATGACGGGGCGACTCGATTCGCGGTGCGCAACGACGCCGCGTCGAGTGTACTGAACCGGATCAATCCGGTGTCCGTGAGGCAGAACATCGAGCATGGAGGCTGGATTCATCGCAACGCGGACAATACTTTCGGCCACACGGAGCCCGTGGCCGGCATCGTCAACTCGGTGAACATCGGCAATCCTTCGACGAGTGTGCCGGCGGGCACCACGGCTAGCGCCAGCTACCACACCCACGGCGGACCGGACCCGCGCTACGACAACGAGAATTTCTCGCCCCAGGACCTTCTGTCCGATCGCCTGGCCGGTGTCGACGGCTACCTGGGCACGCCGGCGGGCTTTATGAAGCTGCACGACCTGAAAACGAACAGCGTCACCGTCTTGGGACGGATCAACAACTAGTGCAATATCGGCGGCGGGGTACACTAGCTACGGGCCGGCGTGCCATTGGCGCCATCGGCCTGTGCCTGATAATCACCCCGGGAGCGGCCATGCAGGATTCGGTCAAGCAGAGCAACGAGTACGTCGAGTCCCTGAGCGGCGACTGCGTGTACGACCACGGCTACCGGTGCATCGAGCCGTCCGGGAGCGATTTCAGCGCCCCGGAGTCGGATCGCGAGCTGCTTCCCGGTCCCTACCTGGAAGCCTGGTCGGCGTCTTACCGGGATTTTCTCGACATCGCCGAGATGACGAGCGAGCAGAAACGGCTCAGGCACTACAAGATCGGCTTCGGCGAGACGGATACCCAGTACATCATTCTCTACCAGGGCTTGTTGCTGCCCACGCTGGAGAACGGTGAAGTGACAGGCACCATGCGGGCGACCTACGGCATCAGCACCCGATACCGGATCAACAAGGAAACGCTGGAAATAGACGAACGCCTGTTTCTGCGATGAACACACGGCAGATCTGCAATGATTTCATGGGCGTGAGCCGCGGCAGGCCGGCACTCGCCAAAGGCGGACCCGACACCCGCACGACGCGCTGAAAGGCCGCTTGCCGGCCGTTCCGGGACCGGTCCCGCTGCCTTCTTCCTTCGATGACAAGCTCTTCCACGCGTTCGAGTGGATTGTGGCGCCGGTGTTCCGGACACAGAGTACTTCGGCGGTGGCGCGACCCGCGATGACTCGTGACACGGACGCGGGCGAGGTCCGCTGCTCGATCGCAGTACAGAATCAGTAGTTGCGGTCCGCGCCCGGGAACGCGCATCCTCAAAATACGCGCGACGCTGCGATTTGCGGCGCCGCGGGGGTCGTCCGGGCGCCAGTCCGGCACAAAGAACCGAAGAGAACGGGAGGAGAAATCATGAACACGACCAGCCAGACGTCCGCCGGCGGTCCACGGACCGAAGATGGTGGGCCGCTGCCCCACAACCAGAAAGTCGCCGATGTCTGGGATGCCGGCGGGGAGGCCTACGACGAGGTCAGCCGTGGGATTCTCGACTCGATCGAGCACTGCGTGAACCGGCTCCGGCCCGGCGACGGCGAGCATATCCTGGACGTCGCCACCGGTACCGGTTGGACGGCGCGCCGGGTGGCCGAATGGGGCGCCCGGGTGACCGGCGTCGATATCAGCGGCAAGGAGCTGGAGGCCGCCCGGCGCCTCAGCGTGCGCATGGGTCTGGACATCGACTTCCGGGTCGCGGACGCGGAAGCGTTGCCGTTCGACGATGGGGCCTTCGACGGCGTCATCTCGACCTGCGGCGTGATGTTCACCAGCCGGCCGGAGGCCGCCGCCGCCGAACTCGCCCGGGCCTGCAGGCCCGACGGGCGGCTCGCCCTCACGTTGTGGACTTCCGACGGCAACCTGTTCAGGATGTTCCAGGTCATCAAGCAGTACATGACCCCGCCGAGCGATCCGTCTAAAGCCCCGCCGTCCCCCTTCGAGTGGGGACGTCCCGAGCGCGTCGAGGAGCTGCTCGGCGGCAGCTTCGACCTGACATTCGAGGAGGGCGTGTCCTACTACCGGGAGCCCGACGGCGAAGCGGCATGGAACACGTTCTTCAGCGGCTACGGGCCGGTGAGGAAGCTGGCTTTGTCGCTTGATGACGAGCGGCGGGAAGCCTTCCGTCGCGATTTCGTCGAATTCCACGACCAGTTCCGGACCCCGCTTGGCGTCTGCCTGCCGCGCGAGTACATCCTGGTGCACGGCGTGCGCCGCTGAGCGCCGCCTCCCGGTGTACCGGGGCCCCGCGGCCGCGCGGGGCCCCGGATCGGGTGGCCCGGCGGTGCTGCACTGGCTGCGGGTCAGGGTCGCGGCTACCTCCTTTCCCCATGTTCGTCGCCGCCCCGTGGAGGCCGTCCTCCGGCGGCGACAGGCGCTTCGAGCACGCTCGACATTCAAAAAGCGAAGTACATGCCGGCTCCCAGCTCCCACTGACTCAACAGCTCGCCGTCCACCTGAAGGGCGCAGCTGCCGTCGTCGCAGAACAGGGTGCTGTTGCTGTTCATCAGCGTGCCGATCCAGCGGGCGTCGAAGCGCAGGCCGATGGCCGAGCCGAGCGGGATGCGTCCGCCGGCGCCGAGAGACATGGACAGACGCGTATCCGAGCCCAACCCGGATCGACCAGGGCTGAAATGGGTAATCCCGAGGCCGCCGGATACAAAGGGATGAACAGTATCCCACTCGCCGGCAGCCACGGTTCCGCCCAGATGCAGGTAGTGC
>JBEPXV010000150.1:0-5693 GCA_041641695.1 Gammaproteobacteria bacterium
ACCAGGCCCCGCGCCCACTGCTCGGCGGCCTCGACGCCGTTGGCGGCGATCATGGATGCCACCAGCGACTGGTTGTAGATATTATTGGAAGAACGGATGCAGATCCGGTCTCGCCATTTCTCGTCCGCCAGGGCTTCGTAGGTGGACAGCTCCGACGCGTCCACCCGGTCAACCGCATACATGATGGGCCGGGCCCGCAGCGACAGTCCGAACCAGAGATTGTCCGGATCCCGGTACGGCGCGGGCACGGCCGCCTCGATGGTTTCGGATTCCACGGGCTGGAGCAGGTCGGCTGCTTTGGCGCGATGCAGGCGGCCGGCGTCCACGGTGATGACGATGTCCGCCGGCGAGCTGGTGCCTTCCATCTCCAGGCGCTTCAGGAGGGCATCGGCGTCTCCGGTGACCAGGTTGACCTCGATTTCCGTCTCCTCGGTGAAGCGGTCGAGCAGCGGCTTGATGAGCGCCTCCTTGCGCGCGGAATAGATATTGACTTCAGCGGCGGCGGCCGTGCCGGCCAGAACCGCCGTCAGTGCCATGAAACAGGTCAGACGTCGCAGCATGGGAACCTCGTGTGGCTTTGAGTGACTGCTATCAATATTAATGAGAATTATTATCATTATCAAGGGGTACTGAAAACGTACTCAAGTATCCGCCGCCCGTCAAGCTAGAGATCCGGCGTCTTGGCCGCTATAGTTCGCGTAGTCCCCCGGGCCCGACGCGCGCCGGGGCGTTCAATGTGATTTCGGGGAGGTGACTGACAATGAGTGAATTTCCCAGCGAGCTGCGGTACACCAAGTCGCACGAATGGGTTCGACGCATGGAGGACGGTCATTTCGAGGTGGGCATCACCGACCACGCGCAGGAACAGCTCGGCGATATGGTGTTCGTGGAGCTGCCGGAAGTCGGCAGCACGGTGGGCGCCGGTGACGAGTGCGCGGTGGTGGAATCCGTCAAGGCGGCGTCCGATGTGTATGCGCCCGTGACCGGCGAGGTGGCTGAGACCAACGGCGAGCTCGAGGACAAGCCGGAGCTGGTCAATCAAAGCCCCTTTGCAGACGGCTGGCTCTTCCGTCTGCGCCCCGATGACGATGACGACTGGAACGAGCTGCTGGACGCCGATGCCTACCAGGAGCTTCTGGACTCCGAATAGTCGTCGCCCCTCGCGCTGAATCGGGGGCCCGGAGCCCGTATCCGGGCACCCCCCTGGATGCCGGTTCCGGCGGCATCAACTTTTCACCCATTTTATCGCCGCGGCGCCGCGTCAAGCGGCCGGCGGCCCGGCCACTCTGGAGTATTCAATGTCGGTATTGATTTGCGGCTCATTCGCGTATGACACGATCATGGTGTTTCAGGACCGGTTCAAGAACCATATCCTTCCGGACCAGGTCCACATTCTCAACGTCTGCTTCGTCGTGCCCGATATGCGGCGCGAGTATGGCGGCTGCGCGGGAAACATCGCCTACACGCTGCGTCTGCTCGGCGGCGATCCGCTGCCGATGGGCACCGTGGGGGACGATTTCCAGCCCTACGCGGACTGGATGGATCGGCATGGCATAGACCGCACCCACGTCACGCCGGTGTTCGGGACGTACACGGCGCAGGCCTACATCACGACGGACATGGACGACAACCAGATCACCGCGTTTCATCCCGGCGCCATGAACGAGGCGCACCGCAACCGGGTCGACAGCATCGACGGCGTCAAGATCGGCATCCTGGCCCCCGACGGCCGGCAGGCGATGATCGAGCACGCCCGGCAGTATGCCGACCGCGGCATACCCTTCGTGTTCGATCCCGGCCAGGGCCTGCCGATGTTCGAGAAGCCCGAGCTCGACGAGTTCATCGACCACGCCGCGTACATTACCGTCAACGACTACGAAAGCCGCCTTCTGCAGGAACGCACCGGCCGCAGGCTGGAGGAGATCGCCGCGGACGTCCAGGCCATGCTGGTCACCCGCGGCGGTGAAGGGTCCCGGATCTATACGGATGGCACGGTGCTGGAGATCCCCACGGCGCGACCCGAGCAGATCGTGGATCCGACCGGCTGCGGCGACGCTTACCGCGCCGGGCTGCTGTTCGGCCTGAGCCGGGGACTCGACTGGGAAACCACCGGCCGGATCGCCGCATTGGCCGGGGGCATCAAGATCGAAACCCACGGCACCCAGAACCACAGCTTCACGCCGGAGGAGTTCGCGCGCCGCTATGAAGACAGCTTCGGCACGCGCCTCGATATATAGCGCGCCGACCGGGCACCGCCCTACGGCTGGCCGATACGGCAACGGGATAGTTTCGGTGCCTTCCCGCACATCGGTCCATCAGCACGCGGGTCAAGAATCCGGGCACGGATAGAGTCCAGGGCACCTGCGTCCCCGGTCACGACGCGTTTCCGGGAGTTCAGTCGGACAGGCGACGGGGAGCCGGGCCCGGGCATTCCTTGATCAGCGACGCGGGCGTTGCCATTCCGGGGATCTCGAGCCTTGGGGCAATCTCGCGCAGCGGATACAGGACAAATGCGCGGGCCGGGATGCCGGGGTGCGGAATCGTCAGGTGCCGCTGGTTCAGTATAATGTCGCCGTACACGAGAATGTCCAGATCCAGGGTGCGGGGCCCCCAGCGCAGTGTTCTGACCCGCCCGCCACGACGTTCGATTTTCTGAAGCTCTGCCAGCAGCGCCCGCGGCGACAGCCGGGTGCGAACTTCCAGCACCGCATTGGTGAACAGCGGCTGGCTCACGTTGCCCATGGGCGGGGACCGGTACCAGGAGGAGCGGCGCCCGGCGTGGGTACGGGGCAGCCTGTCGATGGCGACGATCGCGTTTCGCAATCGTGCCGGGCCGCGCCCCAGGTTGCTGCCCAGGCCGATGTACACGGTGACAGGGGAATCCGGGGTTTGATCGTTCGACAAGGGGTGGTCCAGGCTGGCGGCTCGAGGCCGGCGGTTCAACTCAAGCGGCACACTTTATACGTCAATTTGCATGTTATACAAACAAAGCCTTGTCGCCGGTGCGGGATTCATCCTGGCGTCGGAGCTCCTGCTGGTGTCCATGGGCGCAGTGATCAAGACGTTGTCCCAGGACCTGCCCAACGAGCCTATCGTGTTCTTCCGGAATCTGTTCGGTCTCGCCGTGCTCGTTCCATTCCTGGTCAGGGGTGGGCTGCCGCGACTCAGGACCGACGTTATTCATCTGCACGCGGTGCGTGCCTTCGCCGGCCTGGCGGCCATGTATTGCTTCTTCTACGCGATAGGCCACATCAAGCTCGCCGACGCCATGCTGCTGAAGTTCACGGTGCCGATCTTCATACCCGTGGTAGCCTACCTGTGGCTGGCCGAGCATTTCCACCGGCGGGCGGCGTTTGCGTTGCTGTTGGGCTTCGCCGGCGTTGTCCTGATCCTGAAGCCGGCCGGCGACATGAACTGGGTGTTGCTGATCGCTCTGGCCGGCAGCTTTTTCGCGGCGGTGGCGAAGACGGCGGTTCGTCGCCTGTCGCATACCGAGCCCGCATCCCGGGTGGTTTTCTATTTCGCGCTTTTCGCCGCATGCGTATCGGCCGTGCCCCTGGCCTGGGCCTGGCAGTCCCCCACGGCGGGCCAGTGGCTCCTGCTTTTGTCGCTGGGTCCGTTGGCGACGCTTGGCCAGTTGTTCATGACCCGGGGCTACTCGGCGGCGCCGGCGTCCGAGGTCGGTCTGTTCTCATTCTCCGCGGTGCTGTTCGGGGCCGGCTACGGCTGGCTGTTCTGGGGCGAGCTGTGGGACTGGCTTTCGCTGGCCGGCGCGTTCCTGGTGGGGACGGCCGGGGCCATCATGCTGCGCGGCGAGCGTGACCGGGCCGATGTCCTGGCCCGGGACGAGGAGCTCGCGGTGCCGATGGTGGACGAGCAGGGGGCGGCGAGCAAGGGGTCTTAGCGGCCGGGCCACAATCCGTGGGAGTACGTGTCGTCGCGGATGCTGTGGGTCGGGCTTCAGCCCGACATACCGATATCCACAGATACCGTTCTTCGCCGAACCGACACGGCAAGGTATCGTTGATGATGCATTCTCGTGAATCGGACCACGATCACGCGGGAGCGGGCGTCGCCGGGTCCTTTTTCAGTCGCTCCCCGATACTCGCTTGGTGAAAAAGCACCCGGCGACGCCCCTGTCATGATTTGAATCAGTCGCCGAGGTTCTACGTCGCCCCGCTCCGATGGCCGAGGTGCGATTTGTGTGGGTTGGGATTCATCCCGACAAATGTCCGCGATCGGGGCACGGATTAAGTCCAGGGCACCTGCTTTCCCGGTCATAACTGCTCGGACCCCAGGACGTTGGTGCCTTCGGTGATTGTCCCTCTTCGATACTCGCTTGGCGAAAAAAGCACCCGGCGGCGTCCTGTGGTGATTTGAGACAGGCGGAGAGGTCGTACGACGGCTCGCTCCGATGGCTTTGGCGCGAAGTGAGGAACGTCCGGCGGGAGGGGCCTTGCGGGCCCGGCCCGCGTCCATGTGGGCCGGGTTCCGGTGCGTCGAGCGCTTCTATTCGTCGGTGCCCCAGCCGAGCTCTTCGACGATGTCGAACAGGTCGGTGTCGGAGACCACGCCCACCGGTGTGCCGCGGGCTTCCACCACGACGCGCCGGATATTGTTTTCGCTGAGCATCAGCGATACGGCGCGCAGGTCCGCCTCCGCGGGCACCGTGATGAGGGGCCGGCTGGCGATCTCGTCGATCTTGCTGCTGTGGGTGGACTTGTTGGCTCCGACGATCTTCGTGATCACGTCCCGCTTGGTCATGATGCCCCAGTCCTGGTCCCCGGTCGGCTCGACCAGCAGGTAGCTGACGTCCCAGTCGCGCATCTTGTGCATGGCGTCCTCGACACTGTTGCCGCCGGACACGCTCTTGACCGGCGACATGATGCCGCCGGCGGTGGAGGGCTGGTGGCCGGATTCACGCATTGCCTCGAGGGGAGCCTCGACGCGTCTGGCCTCGCGTTCCTTGCGCTCGGCTTCCAGGGCCTCGCGGCGCTCGCGCTCGAAGCGGGCGAGGTCGTCGGCGTCGCCGGTGATCTTGGCGATCAGGGCGTCGGCGAATGTGCTGGTGGTGACGGTGTGGGCGCCGTCCATCTGGCGCGCAAAGTCATAGGTGACGAACTTGTCGCCGATAACCTTGGGGTAGGCGGCGTTGATCAGGTCGGCCGCCTCTTTCCAGCCCATGTACTCGAGCATCATGACGCCCGACAGCAACAGGGAGCTGGGATTCACCTTGTTCTGGTTGGCGTATTTCGGGGCGGTGCCATGGGTGGCTTCGAACACCGCCACGCCGTCGCCGATGTTGGCGCCCGGGGCGATACCCACGCCTCCCACCTCGGCCGCCACGGCGTCGGACAGGTAGTCTCCGTTGAGGTTCATCGTCGCCAGGACATCGAACTCGCTCGGCCGCAGCTGGAGGAGCTGGAATATGATGTCGGCGATGCGGTCTTTGATAACGATCTTGCCCGCGGGCTGCTTGCCGCCGTAGTCGCTGTAAAGCTCGTCCTCGGTGATGACCTGGTCGCCGAACTCTTCCTTGGCCAGCTCGTAGCCCCATTTGCGGAAAGCGCCCTCCGTGAACTTCATGATATTGCCCTTGTGGACCAGGGTGACGCTCTCCCGCTTCTGGTCGATGGCGTATTCAATGGCCTTGCGGACCAGGCGCTTGGAGCCGAACGGGCTGATGGGCTTGA
>JBEPXV010000151.1:0-5683 GCA_041641695.1 Gammaproteobacteria bacterium
CCGGGCAGCTTCATGATGGAGGTGGCGGTCTACGGCCTGCCGGTTCGCATGCCCCACTGGTCGTTCGGCGTGCGCTACATCTATCAGCTCGTCCAGCACCGCATGGGCAACTCGCGCCTGTTCGAAGTGGTGTTCCCCGGCAAGCCGGGGCGCGCCTACCTGGACAAGAACAACAGCGTGCCGGAGAACACCCTGGTCACCGCCCACGTGTTCGGGCACGCGGATTTCTCCAAGCGCAACGAGCTGTTCCGCCGCAGCCAGGAGCAGGTCGGCTTTCGCATCGTCGAGCAAGCCGCCGAGCACGCCCGGCAGATCGCCGCTGCCATCGAGGCCCACGGCGCGCCGCGTGTCGAGGCGGTACTGGACGCTGCCCTGTCGCTGGAAGCCCACATCGGAATAAGCCGGGGAGCCCGGCGCGAGCCTTATCCGGAATACCGCGAGCCCGAGGCCGAGGACGACGACCCTTTCCGCAAGCGGTTCCACGACCTGGACGACGGCGCCAGCGACGGGCGCCGTACCGAGCGCGAGCGAACGCCGCTGCCGCCCCACCCGGAACAGGACCTGCTGTGGTTCATCGCCACCTACGCGCCGGACATGGAAGGCTGGGAGCGAGACATCTTCCTGGCGGTGCGCGACGAGTCCTTCTATTTCTATCCCGTGTTCGCCACCCAGATCATGAACGAGGGCTGGGCATCGTACTGGCACGCCCGCCTGCTGCGGGAAGCGGAGTTCCTGCCCCACGACGAGTACCTGGACGCAATCAAGACCCACTCCGATGTCGTGCGGCCCTACGCGGGCGGCGACCAGGTCACACTGTCGGTGAACCCGTACCACCTGGGATTCAGCATGTGGGAGCGGATCATCGAGGAGCACGATACCGAGTACGCCTGCCAGGTTGTCCAGGAGGACGACGACTTCAGCTTCGTGCGCAACTACCTGACCGAGGACCTCGCCCGGGAGCTGGACCTGTTCGGCTACCGGGCGCGCCGCAACGGCGGTGTGGAGGTTGTGGACTTCGACATCAACGAGCTGCGCGAGACCATGCTGGCGCCCAAGTTCAACTTCGGCGCGCCCTCGGTGGCCGTCAAGGGCGTGCGTCTCGACGGCACCCTGGAGCTGTCCCACGACTACGAAACCGACGACCGCGGCCTGGATCTGGAGCGCGCCCAGAAAGTGCTCGATTACGTGCACCGGGTCTGGCGCCGCCCCGTGGACCTGCTGACCATCGACGCCCAGGGCAAGCCCCGCCACATTAAGGTGCCGTGACGTTGAGTATAGCGGCGGTTGCCCTGGCCGCGAAGCAAGGTCCCCTATGAGCAAACACATACATGTCGTCGGTCTTGACGACGCCTACCTCTCGGAGCTGCACAGCATCCATGGCGCCGAAGAATACGAGTTCCACAGGCTGATACCGCGCTCAATGATCGTGAGCCCGCCTTCGTATCCCATGGACAAGATCATGGCGACGGCCCGCGACGAGCTCGATACCGCTCCCGCGGTCGATGCGATCATCGGGCACTGGGATTTTCCAACCACTTCGATACTGCCCATCCTGCGCATCGAATACGACCTGCCAACACCTACGCTGGAAAGCGTGCTCTACTGCGAGAACAAGTATTGGACGCGCCACGCCGTGCGCGAAGCGGCGCCGGAGTCCACACCGGCGTTCCAGCACGTGGACCCGTTCGCCGACGACCCCTGGAACAGCATCGAGCTGTCGCTGCCGTTCTGGCTCAAGCCGAACGTCGCGTTTTCATCGTACCTGGGCTTCTATATCGACTCGAAGGAGCAGTTTCACGAGGCCATTGCCAGAACCCGCGAAGGCATCGGCCGTTTCGCCGAGCCCTTCGAGTACATCATGGGCTGCGTCGAAAACCCGCGCGCACTACCGGAGGTGGGCAGCGGCGGTACCTGCGTGGCCGAAGCGATCATCTCCGGAGAGCTGTGCACCCTGGAAGGCTACGTGCAGTATGGCAAGTCGCATGTGTATGGCGTCCTCGACTCGCTGCGCGGGCCCAACCAGGTGAGCTTCATCAGCTACCAGATGCCCTCCCGCCTGCCGGCGGAGATACAGGACCGGATGATCGAGATCGCCGGTCGCGTCCTGAGCCATATCGGGCTGGACAATACGCCGTTCAACATGGAGTTCTTCTGGAACCGGAGGCAGGACCGGGTCTGGCTGCTGGAGATCAACCCCCGGATTTCCAAGTCGCACTGCGCGATTTTCCGCATGACGGCCGGGGCATCCCATCACGAGGTGGCAGTGGACGTCGCCATGGGCCGGCAGCCGGACTTTCCGCGCCGCGACGGACCGTACCCGATGGCGGCGAAATTCATGCCGCGCACCTACCAGGATGCCACGGTGACCCGGGTGCCGACGGCCGGGGATATCCGTGCCCTGCAGAAGCGCTACCCGGAGCTGGTGGTGCACGTACACGTCAGCGAGGGCATGCGGCTTTCCGAGCTGCGCGACCAGGACAGCTACAGTTTCGAGATCGCCGACCTGTTTCTCGGCGGCGAGAGCAAGGAAGAGCTGCAGGACAAGTTCCGCGAGATCATGAAAGGTCTGGACTTTCGATTCTCGGAGGAGGTCGAGACCAATTACCGGTAACCGCCGCGCCGCAAGCGCACCCCGGCCCGCGTCCGAACGGCGCTCAAGCCGGCGGGGTCAACCGTCACCGCGATTGATACTCGTCCAGCCGCCGCGCCAGTGACTGGATGAGCTGCTCTATTGCAGCATCAAGGTGGCGGTGACTTGCAATGCATACCGCGAAAGTCTGCCACATTCCAGCGTCATCACCGAGCGGCACGAAAACCAGCTCACCCCTGTCGAGCTGGGGCTCGATGCCCATCACCGTCTGGAAGCCGATGCCGAGATGATGGTCGAACATGGTGCGAAGGAACTCCTCGGAGTTGGACGAGGTTACAATGTTGAGCGGCGTATCGAGCTGCTCGATCTCCCGGTCCAGCAGGCGCCGCAGGGGCCAGGACTCGTCGGGAAGAATCAGGGGGTACGGCGCGCATTCGGCCAGGGCCAGGCGTGACGCGTCCGCCAGAGGATGGCCCGGACCCATAATCGCGCCGACCGGCAGCTCGCAGGTGTCGAACAGCTCGATGCCGGGGTGGGTCTGCGGGTCGAACGCCAGGGCGATGTCCGCCTTGCCGGCCAGCAGCAGCTCGGCCAGGGCGCCGCCGCTCGCCGCCTTAAAGGACGTCGAAACCTCCGGATGCTCGGCGTGCAGCGCCACGAGCACCGGCGGCAGAAAGCGGGCGATAACCGATTCCTGTCCGGCGATGGTGATCACCTGATGATCCGGGGTCCCCAGCGCTTTGATGCCGTCCAGGGTCTTGTCCGCGTCGGCCATGGTGCGTTCGACGTGTCGCCGCAGCAGCTCACCCGCCTCCGTGAGCTGTAACCCGCTCGGATGGCGCACGAACAGGTCGACGCCGAGCTCCTTTTCCACCTTGAGAATCCGGCGGTTCACCGCCGACGAGGCGATGTGCAGATTGCGCGCCGCCGCCCGGATCGAGCCGCAGCGGCAGACTTCCTGGAAGTAGAGCAGGAATGCGGAGTGGATGGGCAAGGTTCCGGGGTTCGGGGTTTAGGGTTTGGGGCTTGGGGCGATAATTGTTGAGGGCCCGAACGGCCATGACCGGGAATGCATGTGGCCTGGTTCCGATCCGTGCCCGGATCCTTGACGTTTGTCGGGATGAATGTCCACCTACATGTTATTCGTGTCCTTGATAAAGATCACGTCCAGGCCGCGCGGGCCGTGGGCGCCGTACTGGATCGTCTGCTCCACGTCGGCGGTCTTCGAGGGGCCCGTGATGAAGTTCACGGTACGCGGAGAGATCCCCGCCCGGCGCAGCCTGGCCCAGACGTCCTCGACGTGGCGGACGAGCTGATCGGCGTAAACCAGGACGATGTGAAACTCCGGCAGGAAATTGAGGCTGGTGGGGGAATCGGGCCCGGACACCAGCACCACACTGCCGGTCTCGGCGACCGCGGCGAAGCAGGGTGTCACGGACACGCGGTCGTCGCCGCGCGAGGCGCCGAAAGTCACGTTCCAGTCACCGGGCCAGGCCAGGGTCTCGAGCGCCGGGGCGGCGATCAGCTTGCGCTCGACACCGTGTGCCTCGAGGCAGCCCGCAATGGCATCCATGACGCCCCCGTTGCCGGCACGCCGGAACCCGCCCTGCACGGCCGTCAGTTTCGACTCGAATGCCCGGACCAGGTCGTCATCGACCGCGGGCCGGTCATGGTGTGGCGGGTCGGCAAGACGGCGGTCCAGGCTTTCCCGGGTGTGACGATCGGGCTCCTCCCGGCCCAGCGCCGAGCGTACCCGCGCCAGTATCTCGTCGCGGGCCGAGCTCATCGCCGCCTGCGCTTCTTATACATGGAATGGAATGTCCGCCCCGCCGGCGCCGGCATGTCCCGGGACTGCGTCCAGCCGCCCGCCAGGGGCAGACGCGCCAGGCTGCCGCGGCCGCGCGCCAGCATTCGCAGCGCCCGGACGCCCCATCGAGTGAACAGGCGATAGGCCGCGGGGCGGGTCGCCAGAGCCGACCACAGCTTCAGCCCCAGCCGGCTGTAACGGCTGTCCAGCCCGGCTTCGTGCTGGCGCCGGCGCAGCCGCCGCAGCAGGTCGGGCAGCGGGATGTTCACCGGGCACACCGACTGGCAGCGTCCGTTCAGTGTGCAGGCATTGGGCAGGTCGCCGGCCTCCTCAAGACCGATGTTCAGCGGCGTGAGCACCGAGCCCATGGGGCCGGGATAGACCCAGCCGTAGACGTGGCCGCCCACCGCGCCGTAGACCGGACAGTGATTCATGCAGGCCCCGCAGCGTATACAGCGCAGCATGGAGCGGAACTCGCCCGCCAGCATCTCGGTACGCACGTTGTCCACCAGCACGACGTGGTACTCCTCCGGACCGTCGCTGTCGCCTTCCCGGCGCGGGCCGTTGCTGAGCGTCGTGTAGGCCGAGAACTCCTGACCGGTGGCGCTGCGCGTCAGCAGGCGCACCATGGCGGTGGCGTCCTCCAGCGTCGGAACCAGCTTCTCGATGCCGGCGGTAACGATATGCACGCGGGACATGGTGCAGGTGAGGTCGCCGTTGCCCTCGTTGGTGATCAGCACATTGGCACCGTTCTCGGCGACCAGGAAATTCGCGCCGGTGATGCCGACGTCGGCTTCCAGGTAGCGCTGCCTGAGAATCTGCCGGGCCTCGTCCACCAGCGCCGGCACTTCCGTGAGGCGCTGGTGGAATCCGTAGCGGCCGTGATTGGCATGGAACAGGTCGGAGATCTGGTCCTTGGTCTTGTGCACCGCGGGCGCAATGATGTGGCTCGGCGTCTCGCGGGCGATCTGAATGATGTATTCGCCCAGATCCGTCTCGTGGACGGCGATGCCCGACTCCTCCAGGGCGTTGTTCAGATCGATCTCCTCGCTGACCATGGATTTGCCCTTGGTCACGTTCTTCGCATCCACCCGCCGGCAGATGTCGAGGATGATGCGCCGGGCCTCTTCGGAATTCCGCGCCCAGTGCACCTGGCCGCCGCTGCGCCGGACCTCGGATTCGTAGCGCTCGAGGTAGTAGTCCAGGTGCGCCAGCGTATGGTCCTTGATCTCCTGGCCCAGGTCCCGCAGCGCGTCGAAATCGCCGTAATCGGCAACGGCCTTCTC
>JBEPXV010000152.1:0-5683 GCA_041641695.1 Gammaproteobacteria bacterium
GCGATGCGCACGTACACGTCCTGTGGGGTCGAGTTGTCCTGGTCCTCGTAGCGGACCCGGGCGCGCAGGTGCGTTCTCGGCTGCAGCCGCGTGCTGTAGGCCAGGTCCGCGACGAGGATACCGAGATCGCCGTCCAGCGACTGTCGCGGCAGGCCCTGCCTGACCACCAGGGCGGGGTTGGAGCTGAAGGGCAGAAACTGCTCGTCCTGCTCGAGCATCGAGTAGGAGAGCTGGCCGCTGATGCGGCTGGCCTCGCCCAGGGTGCGCCCGCCGGAGAACAGGAACTGGTGCGACTCATTGTCCGGCGCCAGGCCGAGACCGCCCGATGCCGGGAAACTGGCCGCCGGCGCCCAGGGACCGCCGCTGAATGTCTCCGAGTAGGGGTTCTGGAACCGCAGCACGTCGTTGTCGTTGTTGAAGAACGAGCCGTGGTACTTGATCTCGAACTGCGACTTGTCACCGGTGTAGCCCAGCGCCGCCTTTATGTCGTTGCTGGTCGTCTCCACCGGACGCGGCAGGGCGACGATCGACGGGTTGCCGCCGTTCGTGGCGAAGGCTGCGTAGCTCGGCTTGGTGCCGTCGCGGTCCTCGTGGCCCACTTCAACGTCCACCGACCAGCCGTCGCCGGGAAGCAGCGACAGCAGGCCGGTGAGCTGCTGGCGCTCGTTCTTGATGTCGACGCTGCGCAGCGACGCCCCCAGGTCGGGAAACGCCTGGGTGCTCGCCGCGGGGGTCCACCCCGCCGGCAGGCCCAACTCGGTGCCGCCGGCGCCGCGGTACGGGATGCGCGCGTCTTTGATCAGGTTATGAGGGATCTCCCGGTAGCGCAGGCCGACGGAGTAGTTGCCCTGGTCACCGTACTCTCCCTCGACGAAGCGCGAGTCCAGGCCCAGGTTCTCTCCGCGGATACGGTAATAGCGGGTTTCGTCGCTGTCCCACGCGGGCCGGTTCAACAGGTCGAAGTTGAGAATCACGAACGGCTCCGAGTCCGTGAGGCCGGTGTACTCGCCGAACTTGAAGGAATCCTCGCTGTTGTAGCCGACTCCCAGCTCCACTTCATTGGCGAACAGAGGCTCCGCCTCCTCGGCGGGCGCCTCCTCGAGCAGGAATCCGCCGTCGTCGTCCTGGGCCGAGGCGAGCCCCGGCGCCAGCACGACGGCCCATGTTGCGGTTGCGGTTAGCAGGTTGCGCATTCTCATGTCGACTCCCCCCATTGCAGGTTGTCGGTGGGTCGTTTCATCTCGCTGCACTGATCTGTTCTCGGTTTCATTGCTGTCACCTCAGGAAACGGACGCCCGATGGGTGGTTGGAGCCATGAACTTTCGTGTGACAGTTCAGGCAGTTGTTGGCCACGGTATGGTCATCCAGCTCCTCGATGGCGTTGCCTTCATACAGCGTGCTCGGATGGAACTGGGCGGAATGGCATCGCTGGCAGAGCCACGGCCCGCGGGTCTCGAGCAGGCTTGCCTGCGTCGATCCGTGCGGCGTATGGCAGATGGTGCAGTCCTCGCGCACGGGCTGGTGCTCCCACAGGAACGGGCCGCGCTTCTCCTCGTGGCACTCGTAGCAGGTCTGATTCACCGTCGGCTCGAGCAGCATGGCCTGCGTGAAAGAACCGTGCGGGTTGTGGCAGTTCGAGCAGGAGAGGATATCTTCCTCTATCGGATGGCTGGAGCGCTTGGAGATCTGCGAACGGATTTCTGTATGGCAGCCGAAGCAGGTTTCCTGCTGGCCCTCGCTGGTCTCCATCGGCGACCTGCTCTTGTGTGGCTGGTGGCAGGAGGCGCAGCTCAGGCCGGCGAACTGATGGGTGCTGCCGCGCCAGTGCATTTGCGCGGTGCCTTCATGGCAGTCCAGGCAGACCGCGTTCTGCTTGTCCACGGGCGTGGGGGAGTCCTTGCCGAACACGATTGTCGGCGGCTTGCGGTCTTCGCCCTCGGCGGGCTTTTCAAGGTGCTCCGGGCTGGCGCCGTGGCACGCTTCGCACTGCCTGGCAGCAAACGGCGTGCGGCTGTCACCCGTCTGGGCGTGGGCCCGGTGGGTGATCCCCATAACCTCGGGATCGTCGTGGCACTCGAGACAGGTCTCGGCGCCTTCTTCCGCCCATTCCTTGTCCTCGTCCATGCCGGCCTGGTCGGATGCCGCGACTACCAGCACGTCATCCCACAAGGGTTGGTCATCCTCCGCCGCGAGGGCGCTGCCGGGAAACATCAATAGTAGCGCCAGCAGCCCCGGAATTGATGCGGTCGCTTTCGTGATCCGCGCTGTCTTATTCATGTTTCCGCCCTCCACTATCTTGCTCTGGGTAAAAGTTTCACTGCTGCCGTGCCGCGACGATCTGGCCGTCGCCGCCCAGCGTCAGGGTGCGTTTGAAGCCCGTGTAGTGGCGCCGGCCGTCGGCATAACCATCATGCACTGCAAACCCGACCACATACGTGTTGCCTTCGGAAAAACTTTTCTGGCCGGTCCCGGCGGCATTCAACGGGCGGCTGAGAGCCACGGTCCAGCGTCCGTCCTCGAGGGTCGCCTCGGCGCTGACGCTTGTGCTGTCGGCCTCGTGCCGTTCCTCCAGGATGTAGCCGCTCGCGGCAACGGCCTCGGCATCCGCATCCGCGATGACCGCCTGCCAGTACTCCAGAAACATACCGTCGCTCATCAGGGCCTGCAGCTCGTCGTCGGACTTGTAGCTGTCGCCGCCGCCGGTGCGCGTCACCTGGGTTCGCGAGCGAGCCAGGTACTTGGTCAGCGCCGGGTCTCCGGAGGCGTGGGGCATGCCCTCGACGTCGGCGTGGCAGGTGGCCCAGCAGCCGCCGCGGCTGTACGAGGGCACGCTGCCGTCGCCGATCATCACGTTGACGTGCAGCAGGTTGTCGGACTCGGGCTGCGCGGCCTGAAAGCCGGTGTCGTCCCACGCGAGCTGAATGTAGAGGCGTTCGTTATCGTAGGCCGCCTTCACGTCCACCTCGATCGAGCCCGGTTTGCCGGCGACCGGGTCCGGCTCGATCTTTTCGCCGGAGACGACGGTGTCGCCCATCTCGGATTCCTCGTCCTCGTGGCACTCCACACAGTCTTTGCCCTCGCGGAATTTCTCCGCCCCGTCGTGATCTGAGGGTACGAGCACGTACTCCCAGGAGGATTGTCCGGGATAGAACATCGTTATCGGGCTGCTTTCAACACTGCTCCAGTCGACGGCGCCGGCGGCTGAGACCGCGAACAAGCCCGCCAGGGCGGCCCCGCCCACTATTGAGTTCTTGGTTAACCCGTTTCGTCGCATCGTCGTTATGCCCTCGATTGTGTGCATGGTACGTTTCACGTCCGGCGGTATGCTCAGAACGTGAAGTCCTGGGGTTCTTCGTCTCCCTCCATTCCCTCTGGCAGCTTGTGCGCGATGCCTTCGTGGCACTCGATGCAGGTCTGTCCTTCCTCGCGCCCGGCCTCGTGCTGCTTCTGGGCCCGGGTGCGCTGCTCGCCCAGCAGCATCGCCTCCCGTGTGTGGCAGCTGCGGCACTCCTGGGAGTCATTGGCCTTCATCTCCGCCCATACGCTTTCGGCCATCTCCAGGCGGTGCGCCTCGAACTTCTCCGGAGTGTCGAGCTTGCCGAGAAAGTGGTTCGGCAGCTCGTTATAGGAGGCCCGCGCCTTGCGCATCATGGTCGCGATCCAGCTGTGGTGCGGAACGTGGCAGTCGGCGCATACCGCGCGCACGCCGGAGGGATTCTGGTAATGGGATGTCTCCGTGTACTCCTGGTACACGGTGCTCTCCATTTCGTGGCAGGAGATGCAGAATTCGAGGGAGTTTGAATACTGAACGAAGCTGGCTGTGGCTCCGGCGACGATCAGACCGGCGAGCCCGCCGATAATGAAAATTCCCAGCACGGAATATAACCGGCCACGGGTCATTGATTGCTCCTTATGGTGGACGAACCCGCACTGATGGAGCGCGGCGTGGATTGGACCGGCAGCCGTGTTCCGACCGCGGATCTTCCGCTCGGTGTATGACGGCCCGTGCGCGATTCCATCCGGCTGTTATGTGTTTCCCATGGCCACGGCTTGTCGTGCATTGTCCGCGCTCCAGTGTTGGTCAACGAGCGTTGTTTTTCACGTGAGTCGCGTTGACGCCACAATTCATGTTGTTTCATGCCAATCAATACCGCACCGAGTGTGGGGACGAACTGATCTGGATCAAAGGAAGCCGGATTAGAAGCGTGCGCCGGGGTGATCGGATCCCCGGGAACGCGGCGCGTGTACCTGTTGAAGCTCATCGTTGGTCTTGGTTCTTGGTCTGGCCCGCGAACAATTCCCCGGAAAGTACATGGACATTATGCGACGCGGGATGTGCTTATGCGGGATTTCGTTGATTTATGTCAGTACTCGAATTGACCAATATCAGTAGACTGTATTGCGAATCGTGAAAACAAGATGACAGGCGGCTTTACATGTTCGATGCGATGCCCAATGACCCAGTGTCACAGTTGAAACGGAACTGGTTGTTCTCTGCGGGGCCCCCCGAAGAAGCGGAAGCGGTGTTGCGCTTCTCCAACATTCGCCGGCTGGAGTCCGGCCAGACCCTGTTCTGGCAGGACGACCCGGTCGGTCATGTATTCGTCGTGCTCGACGGCTCGCTCAAGCTGAATCGCCGGGATCGGCAGGAGCGGCGACGGATCATGCGGGTTGCGGGCGCCCCGGACCTGGTCGCGCTGCATTGCCTGTTTTCGGAGAATGGGTACTCCACAACAGGTGTCGCCATGCAGAATTGCGATGTGCTGGCGATCAATGCCGAGCGACTCCTATGGCATGTGAAGCAGAAGCCGGAGCTGTCATGGCGCATCGCGCTCCATCTCAGCCGCGAGGTCGAGGACATGGTCGGGGAGATCGAGCAGCTGTCCATGTCCTCCGCCATGGAGCGTCTGGCAGCATATCTCCTGCGATTGCACGAAGAGCCGGAGCGCAATAATGGCGAACGGGTTCCGCGGCGCCGTGCCGACCTGGCGAGTCTGCTGTCGGTGTCCACCGAGACGCTGTGCCGGGAAATCAGCAAGCTGCGCAGCCGGGGATGGATCGACGCCGACCGGGAAGGATTCACCGTGCGCGAGCCGGAGCGCCTGAGAGACCTGATCGAGCGGAAGGCAGACGGCTGACCTTAGCCCGAACATTGCACCAAGGCGGCCGAGATTGTTCGATAAGTACTGTGGAATCAGATACTTATTGCGAAAGAAAATTGATGGCTTTGAGCCGGTTACATTTTGTCCCGGCGGTCGGCCTGCCCCGACCCTGGCTTGTCCAGGTTCGCCTGTGCTTGGTCTTCACTCGAGACGTAGCTACGGCTACGCCTTTATTCGCCTCATCCCTTCGGGGCTGACGCGAAAATACGTTCCCGACGCACTGCTGTCCCACAAACTCCCTCTCCCTCCGGGAGAGGGTTGGGGTGAGGGGGTCGAACCGTGGTAATCCCTTGATTCAATTGCCCCTCATCCTGTCCTTCTCCCGGAGGGAGAAGGGACGTTCTTTTGACGTATTTCATGTCCCGAACCATGACCTTGATCGCAATCCCTTGGCAATACGACCATTTCTGCGCACCGAAGGCAGCGATTGTGGGACAGCAGTGGTTCCCGACGCATTTTTCGCTCCAGACCGGCGCCCAGACAAACCTGTCCGGCGCCAGGAGCCGAGGTCCTGGCGCAAT
>JBEPXV010000153.1:0-5679 GCA_041641695.1 Gammaproteobacteria bacterium
GCGCAAGCCATTCAGTGCTATCGAAAGGCCGTGGAGCTCGAGCCGGGTTACGCCAAGGCGCACTACAATCTGGCCAATGCGCTGGTGGAGGGCGGCTCGGTGGACGAGGCGGAGAACCACTACGCCCTCGCGATACGAGCCCGGCCGGACTACGCGAAGGCGCATTGCGCCCTGGGCAGCCTGCTGGCGAAGGCGGGACGCTTCGAGGAAGCGGAACGCGCGTACCGGAACGCGCTGAGCATCCAGGAGGACCTGGTCCAGGCCCACCGCTATCTCGCGTGGCTGAAGACGTTTACCGAGGCCGACGCCGACCTGGCCAGGATCGAGAAGCTTGCCGGGCGGCGATCGCTGCCGGATGACGACCGTGCACAATTGTATTATGCCGCCGGCAAGGCACACGCGGATATCGGCAGCGACCCGGATCGGGCTTTCGCCTGTTACGCCAGGGGGGCGGAATTGAAACGCGCCGGGTTCGACTATGATGTCGAGCGGGACGAGCAACTGTTCTCCCGGATCGCCGCCGCCCACCCGCATCCGGACGCCGCAGCCGGCCGTCAGGAATCGTCCGCACGGCCGGTGCCGGTATTCATCGTGGGCATGCCGCGTTCCGGGACAACCCTGGTGGAGCAGATCATCGCGGCGCACTCGAAGGCCTGCCCCATGGGTGAATCCGGGGCGCTGCCCCGGCAGGTAGACATACTGGACCGGAAGTTCGGCGCGACTTACCCGCGCTGGATCGACGGGCTGGGCGCCGCGGACCTCGAGTCCCTCAGGGAGGGATACTTCCGGAGCTTTGTTCAATCCCTCGGCGAAGACACCGGTATTTTCACGGACAAGATGATGGACAACTTCAAGTATCTCGGCTTGATAGTCCGGGCGATGCCGGAGGCGCGCATCATCCATGTGATGCGCTCACCGCTGGATACGTGCCTGTCGTGCTTTACCCAGTATTTTTCAACCTCGGTGCCGTACTCCTACGATCTGTCCGAGCTGGGCCGGTACTACCGCGCCTACCATGCGCTCATGGAGCATTGGCGCCGGGTGCTGCCCGGCGACAGGATCCTCGACATGGAATATGAAGCGCTGACGCGCGAGCCGGCAAGGCAGGCGCGACGGATGATTGGCCACTGTGGGCTGGAATGGGAAGAGGCCTGCCTGGACTTCGGGCAGGTTCAAAGGCTGATAGAAACGGCCAGCGTGGTCCAGGCCAGAAGATCGATCACCAGCGACTCCGTCGGGCGCTGGAAGAAGTACGAAAAACATCTGAAACCATTGATTGCCGAGCTCGGCGGGCTGGCCTGCTGACCCGCAGGTACAACCATGGCCGGCAATCTCACTTTGATTTCAACGAGAGGGCTTCAGCCGGAAATGGGCACGCCCGGCCACCGTCCTTCATTGCGCTAACACGGTTAAGGGATAGTCGTGGTGCCTTCCCCCAGACCGGGCCACGATCATCCGGGAGTGGGCGCCGTCGGGCGCTTTTTCACCAAGCGAGTATTGGGGAGCGACTGAAAAAGCGCCCGACGGCGCCCTTATGGTGATTTGAGGGAGGCGGCAAGGTTTTGCGCCGGCTCGATCTGCTGGGCCCCGACGGCTATTCGGCGGTGTACATCACTTCCCCACCCACCAGGGTGTGGCGAACCCGGCCCTTCAACGGCCAGCCTTGGAAAGGCGTGTTGCGGCCGCGACTTACCATCTGCCGCGAGTCAAGGACCCACTCGGTCTCCGGGTCGAAGATGCAGATGTCGGCGGTGGCGCCGATGCCCAGGTGGCCGGCGTCGATGCCCAGTATTCGTGCCGGCTCCATGGTCAGGAGGGCCAGGGCCCGGGACAGGTCCACGACGCCGTCCGCCGCCAGGCGCAGGGTCAGCGGCAGCAGGGTCTCCAGGCCGGAGATCCCGGATTCCGATTCGCTGAACGGCGCGAGCTTGGCGTCCGGCTCGTGGGGCTGATGGTCGGAGCACACCGCCGCGATGGTGCCGTCCCGGATGCCGCTCAGCAGCCGGTCCCGGTCCCGGGCGCTGCGCAGCGGCGGGATGACATGACACTGGGTATTGAAGAAGCCGATGTCGTGCTCGGTGAGGTGCAGGTGATGGGCCGTGACGTCGGCGCTGGCGCGCACGCCATCCTGCTGTGCCCGGGCGATCATGTCCACGGAACGGGCCGTGGACAGGCCGTTGAAGTGGCAGCGCGCGCCGGTGGTTTCCATCAGCGCCAGGTCCCGGCCGACGCCGACGGTCTCGGCCGCTTCGGGTATGGCGGGCAGGCCCAGGCGGGTGCTGATCTCGCCCTCGTGGACGCAGCCGTTGCCCTTAAGCCAGGGGTCGTGGGCGTGCAGGAATACGGTCAGGTCGAAGGTGGCGGCGTACTGCATGGCGCGCCGCATCACCACGGTGTCCCTGACCGCAGTCAGGGCATTGCCGACGCCCACGCAGCCTGCCTCGCCGAGCGCCGCCATGTCCGTCAGCACCGCGCCTTCGAGCTGCTGGGTCAGCGCGCCCACGGGGTGAACGAAAGTCTTGCCGATCTGCCAGGCCCGCTGCTGGATCATCTGCGCCATGGCGGGCGTGTCGACGGGCGGCACCGTGTCCGGGGGGATGCTCAGGGTGGTGATCCCGCCGGCCACGGCCGCGTCGAGCTCGCTGGCCATGGTTGCCTTGTGCTCCTGGCCCGGCTCGCGCAGTCGCGCGCGCAGGTCGATCAGGCCGGGACAGACGATCATCCCGGCGGCGTCGATGGTGGATGACGCCCGGAAACCGTCCGGCGCCCGGTCCAGGGCTGCCACGAATCCCTCGTCGATGTACAGATCGGCTTTCCGGTCGACCCGGTTTGCCGGGTCGATGAGGCGGCCGTTCCGGATCAGCACGCCCATCAGCGCTCCCCCCTCTGCCGGCCGCCCATGAGGATCGCCATGACCGACATGCGCACGGCGATGCCGTTGGTGACCTGGGCCAGGATGACAGAGTGCTCGCCGTCGGCGACGTCCGAGGCGATTTCCAGGCCCCGGTTCATGGGCCCGGGATGCATGACCAGCACATCCGGGCTGGCATGAGCGAGCTTGTCGCGGGTCAGGCCGTACAGGTTGAAGAACTCCTGCTCGCTGGCGATCAGGGTACCCTGCATCCGCTCCCGCTGCAGGCGCAGCATGATGACCACGTCCACGTTCTTGAGGCCGTCTTCCATGCAGGTGTACGGCTGCACGCCCAGGCGCTCGACTTCGGTGGGCAGCAGTGTCCGGGGTGCGATGACGCGCACGTCCGGCACCCCCAGTATGTTTAGCGCGTGGATCTGCGAACGGGCGACCCGGGAATGGAGTATGTCGCCGACGATGGCCACGCTCAGGTTGTGAAAATCCCGCCGGTGCTGGCGGATGGTGAACACGTCCAGCATGGCCTGGGTAGGGTGCGCATGGCGGCCGTCGCCGGCATTGATAATGCTGACGTGGTCCGGCACGTGTTGGGAGATCAGGTAGGCCGAGCCGCTCTGGCTGTCGCGGACGACGAACAGGTCGGTGTGCATGGCCTCGAGATTGCGGACCGTGTCCAGGACCGACTCGCCCTTGCTGGTGGACAGCCTGGAGGCGTTGAGATTGATGACGTCCGCGGACAGGCGCTTGGCGGCGATCTCGAAAGTCGTGCGCGTGCGGGTGCTGTCCTCGAAGAACAGGTTGACCACCGTCTTGCCGCGCAGCAGCGGCACCTTCTTGATCTCGCGCTGGCCGAAATCGATGAAGCCTTCCGCGGTGTCGAGAATCTGGACCAGGGTCTCCCGGGACAGGTGCTCGGTCGTCAGGAGGTGGCGCAGCCTGCCGTCGGCGGTGTACTGGTTGCCGGGCGTCACGATGTCTTCTCGCTGATGATGAAGCTCAGCTCGTCCGGCCCCTGCAGCTTGACGTAGCGGTTGGCGGGCAGCCGCAGGTGCATGCCGGCGATATCGGGCTGGATGGGCAGCTCCCGGCCGTCGCGCTCGATGCCGACGGCCAGGATGATCGAGCGGGGCCGGCCGTAGTCGAACAGCACATTCATGGCCGCCCGGGTGGTGCGCCCGGTGTGCAGCACGTCGTCCACCAGCAGGATATGCCGGTCGTCGATGTCGACGGGCAGATCCGAGGTCTTGACCTGCGGGTTGATGCCGATGCGCGTGAAGTCGTCGCGGTAGAAGCTGATGTCGAGCAGCCCCATCGGCTCGCTGAGCCCCAGGGCACCGTGCAGGCGCTCGGCCAGCCACGCGCCGCCGGTATGGATGCCCACCATGTGCGGCTCGAGCGCCAGCACCTCCCGCATGCCCGCTTCCAGGGTCTGCAGGATCTCGTCGATGTCCGGTTGGCGTTCGGTCATCGTTGCGCGTTCAAATAGGATTCCAGTATCAGGGCGGCGGCCGCGGCGTCGACGTCTTCCTTGCGCAGCCGGCGTTCCGGCTCCGAATCATGCAGCGCCCGGCGCGCCGCTTCCGTGGACAGGGTTTCGTCGATCCAGTGGACGGGACGCTTGTAGCGCTCGCCCAGCCGGCGCCCGAACTTCCGGGCCCTGCGGCTCATGACGGTGTGCTCTCCTTGGGCATTGTACGCCAGGCCGACGACAAAACCCTCGGGGTCCCACTCTTTCACCAGCCGGTCAATCGCGTCCCAGTCGGCCCCGGACCGGAACATCCGGACCACCGCCAGCGGCGTGGCCATGCCGATGGTGCGGCTGCCGGCGGCAACGCCGATGGACTGGGAACCGTAATCGAAGGCGAGAAGGGAGCTTCCGCCCGGCCCGGTCAAGCGTGCCCCGCCTCGCGGGAGAGCAGCGACAGATCGATGCCGAGGAGACCGGCGGCGCGGTTCCAGCGCTGCTCCACCGGCGTCGAGAACATCAGGTCGATGTCGGCGGGGCTGCTGAGCCATGCGTTCCGGGTCAGCTCCTGCTCGAGCTGGCCGCTGCCCCAGCCGGCATAGCCCAGGGCGACCAGGACGTGCTCCGGGCCTTCGTTGCGCGCCATGGCCTCGAGAATGTCCTTGGATGTGGTCAGGCCGATGTGCTCGCCGATGGTGACCGTCGAATCCCAGGAACCGGGCTGGTCGTGGAGAATGAACCCGCGTTCGGTCTGAACGGGCCCCCCGTAGTGCACCGGCTGGCTGGAACGCTGGCACTCGGCGGACGGAATGTCCATCTGCCCGAGCACGTCGCCCACGGTGAGGTCCATGGTGCGGTTGATGACGATGCCCAGCGCACCGTCCTCGTTGTGCTGGCAGATGAAGCTGACGGTCTGCTCGAAGTTCGGGTCCGTCATGGCGGGCATGGCGATGAGAAACTGGCCTGTCAGGGACTCCGTCTCGCTCATGGCGGATAGTATCGGCGCTGTGGGTCGGCTTTTCAACCCGGCGCCAGATATCGTCGCATGTGATTGTATGTCCAGGTATGTCCAGTCATCCGGGCAAGGCTTGCGTCCAGGTGACCGGCGCCCGGTCGTGACGGGAGGGTTGTGGGTGCCGTGTCGTGGACGGGTACACGATTATCGGGCAGGCGGCGAGGTTTTGTCACGGCGTCCCGTGGCTTGCTGAGAGATCCGGAACACGCATCCCCGGTCCGGGAGTCGCGCTTTTGGCAACCTGTCGGGTGCGGCTTTCCGTTAACGGCTCACCAGCCGGTTGTTCCGCATGAACTGCCAGGTCCGGGTGATATGCAGGATATCGACCTC
>JBEPXV010000154.1:0-5662 GCA_041641695.1 Gammaproteobacteria bacterium
CGGCAACGTCGATTTCCCAGTCGCCCGCTCTCACGATCTCTGCCGTCAAGGGTTGATCAAGGCCGGCGAAGCCGATTCCAACGGCTCCGCCAAGGGTGTGGCCGTAGCCGCCGATCTGCAAATGGCCTACCTCGCTGCCGTCCAGACAGATCAGCTCGTTCCCGTACAGCAGCGGCTCGGGGTCCTTCAGCAGAAACTGCACCATTCGCCTGTGGGGCACGCCCCCGGCCTTGATTTCGGCCAGCGCCTCGCGGCCGATGAATCCGCCGGGCTTGTCGAGCTTCACGGCGAAGCCCAGCCCGGCCTCGATCGGATTGTCGGTATTGTCGACGTCGACCCCGAAGTCCCGGTACGCCTTCTCGAGCCTCAGCGAGTTGAGCGTCTGGTTGCCGGCATGGCGCAGCCCATACTCACCCCCCGTCTCCACCAACTGGTCGTATACCTGAACCGCATGGATGGTCGGGACGTGCAGCTCCCACCCGAGCTCGCCCACGTAGGTCACGCGGAGCGCCGGCACCACGGCATAACCGATGTCGATCTCCTGCGCCGTCAGAAAGGGAAACGCCTCGTTGCTCATGTCCGCGGACGTGACTTTCTGCATCAGGTCGCGCGCCCTGGGGCCGTGGATGTTTATCTGGGTTACGGCGGCCGTGGTGTCGAGGATCGTGACGAGCTCGTCGTCTTCAAGATGACAGCGCATATGCATGTGGGCGTGGCCGTGGGCGTTCTCGCCGACCACCACCATGAACTTTTCGGGCTCCAGCCGGGTGACCGTCAGGTCGGCCTCTATGCCGCCCCGCTCGTTGACCCACTGCGTGTAGACGATGCGGCCCGGCTCAACGTCGATCTGGTTGCAGCTCAACCGGTTCAGGAACGCGCAGGCATCGCGGCCCTGCACGATGAACTTGGACATCAGAGACATGTCCATGAGGATCACGGCCTCGCGCGCCGCGCGGTGCTCCGCCGCGTGCCAGTCCCACCAGTTCTGGCGAAACCAGCTGTACTTCTCGATCTTCGCCTGCTCCGGCGCCGGCGCAAACCAGTCGGGCGTCTCCCAGCCATGGGCGACGGTAAAGTACGCGCCGGCCGCGGCCAGCCGGTCATGCAGGACCGAGCGCTTTACGTCGCGCGCGGTCCGCGGCGCATCATTGTGATAATGCTGCCCGAACAGACGGCCCAGCAGCTCCGGCGTCCGGTCGCGACGAAAGGCCCGCGTGGCCTCGCTCCGGGTAAACCGGTTCACGTTTATCGCGGTGACGTCGATCGGCGGCAGGCCGTCCACGATCCAGTGGGCGAGCACTCTGCCCACCCCGGCGCCGTTCAGAATGCCCAGTGAATTGAGCCCCGCCGCCACGTAGCAGTTGCGCAGCTCGGGCGCTTCGCCCACCAGCGGGGCCAGATCGGGGGTAAAGCTTTCCGGGCCGCAGAAAAACTTGCTGACGCCCAGCTCCATGGTGGCGGGAACCCGGCTGTAGACCTTCTCCAGGTGCGGCAGCATCCGGTCCCAGTCGGGCTCGATTTCGACAAAAGAAGAACCGCGGGGCACGCCGTCCAGCTGCCAGACTGCGCCGACGGGCTCGAACAGCCCCAGCATCAGGCCGCCGACTTCCTCCCGGAAGTAGCCGTAGGTCGCAGGATCCTCGAGAACCGGCAGGTCCGGCGACAGTCCCTCGATCTTGTCGGTGATCAGATAGTAGTGCTCGGCTGCCTGGAGGGGCAGGTTGATCCCCGCCGCGGCGCCCAGCTGACGCGACCACATGCCCCCGCATATCACCACGTTCTCCGCGGAGATCGAGTCGCCGGATGCCAGCTGCACGCCCGTGGCCGTGCCGTTGGCGGCCATGATCCCGGTGACGGTGACACCCTCGAAGATCCGGGCGCCGCCCATGCGCGCGCCCCGGGCAAGCGACATGGTCGTATCCACGGGATTGGTGCGCCCGTCTTCGGGGATGTAAAAGGCCGCCAGCACGTCGCTCAGATCGCCGACCGGGAACAGATCCTGCGCCTCTTTGGCTGTGATCTCGTACATATTGATGCCGTGACGCCGCATGAACGGAGCGACGCGCCGCATCTCGTGAACGCGCTCCTCGTTGTCGGCGATCTGTAGATAGCCTACCTGCCGGAAACCCGTGGCAACGCCGGTTTCCTTCTCGAGGTTCGCGTAAAGCTCGCGGCCGTGGGTGTAGATTTCGCATTCCGCCTCGGACTTCAGGAGCCCGGCGACAATCAGCCCCGCGGCATGCCAAGTCGTGCCCGAGGTCAATTGGCCCTGCTCCAGGACCACTACGTCGCTCATGCCCAGTTTCGTCAGGTGATAGGCCGTGTTGCAACCGATGGAGCCGCCGCCGATGATGACCGTTTGTGCGTGAGTCGGGAGTGGATCGTTCATGGGACTGCCTGCGAAGTGTTGCTGGATAAATCAGAAGGGGCCGGGATCGTCCTGCCTGGCGCGCCGGAATGGATTACAGTAGAGCGTGTTGATCATTAACAAAGCGAACGCGTGATCGCCGGTGGCCGTGAATCTCGTGCGCCCTATTCCGGCAGAGGAATGTATTCGTCCTCATCACCCGGAATCCTGGAGAACCTGCCGGCCTTCCAGTCCTGCTTTGCCTGCTCGATGCGCTCTTTGCGGCTGGAGACGAAGTTCCACTCTATATGGCGCCTGCCCAGGCTCTCACCGCCTAATATAGCAATGCGTGCTTCTTTCGTCGCTTCCAGCACCACACCTTCGGCGCGGGCGAACACCGCCATCGAATGCTCCGGTATCACGGCGCCCTGCGCCGTCAGGCCGCCCGCGGCGACATACACCGCGCGCTCCTCGGCGTCCGGCAACTCGATGGACTGGCCGGCCTGCAGGTGCGCTTCCACGTAGACGGTTTCGGCGAACACCCTCACCGGCGATGTGACGCCATAGGCCGAGCCCATCATCACCCGCGCCGGGACGCCGTCCAGATCGACGGCCGGTATCTGCGAGGCGGCATAGTGATGGAAGACCGGCTCACCTTCTTCGTCTTCCTCGGGCAGCGCCAGCCAGAGCTGCAGGCCATGCAGGCGGTGGTTCGCCGCGGTGACTTCCGGCCGCTCGCGCTCCGAATGCACGATGCCGGAACGCGCGACCATCAGGTTGATATCGCCGGGACGGATGGCCTGCAGGCTGCCGAGCGAATCCCGGTGCAGGATCTCGCCTTCGAACAGGTAGGTGACGGTCGCCAGATTGATGTGCGGGTGCGGCCGCACGTTGATGCCCTCGCCGGCCGGAAACGACGCCGGTCCCATGTGATCGAAGAAGATCCAGGGGCCCACCATCTTGCGGCCAATGGTCGGCAGGACCCGGCGCACCGAGAACCCGCCCAGGTCCCGGTCGCGCGGCTGGATGACCAGCTCCAGTGCGCCGCAGCCCTGGTGAACATCACACTGCTGTTCGGCTTCTTTCGCGAGGTTGCTCATATAGATCCTCCGGGCGCGCGCCCATGGCCGGTTGGCCTTGGCTCGATTCTAGCGCCCGGAACACCACGACCGCCAACTTCATCTCCGTGTGCCGAGAATCCAGCGCCATTGTCACCGCAATGCGATGTAGGTCGGGTTTTCAACCCGACTGAAAACAATTGTCGGGTTGAAGACCCGACCTGCACTGCCTGCGTCTTGCAGTGGGGAATGCATCATTATTCCCTGCTTCCCCGTTTTCGAAAAGATCCGACAGGCGCCCCGGCCTGGCTCGCAGCAAGATCCAGATAAGGATAACGGGCCGGGTCGTGGCGCGCCCCGTCGCCGGCGGACATGTCGCGGAAATAATCGTCGGCACGACGCCGCAGCGCCGGCACATCCAGACCCAGAAACGGCGCCCGAATCAGGCTGGCCGCCCGGTCGAAGTGGCGGCCGTAGCTCCGCGTCAGACGCGCCACTGCATTGAGCCGCCCCATGTGGAGCTTCAGGTGGCAGTTCGCCAGCTGGATCAAGCCCTGTAGGGCAGCACGTTCCGGGCTTCCGCGGTCGGCGAGATGCCATATCGCTTCCCAGGCCTCGTGCGCTTCCCACCAGAAGCCGCGGTTATACAGGTCGCAGCCATACAGGTAGCCCGGCGAATTCCACCAGCGGTAACCGTCCACGGCCAACGCCGGAAAACGCGGCGCACGCTCGTAGCTGTGCCCGCGCGGGTCGGCGGTAGGATGCGGCTGCACGCGCGGCACGAAACGATAGGCCGGCAGCGCAAAATCCGTATAGCGCACCGGTGCCTGTGCGGCCAGGGCGTCGAAAGCGTCAACCGCCATGTTGCGAAGCGGGTCCTTCCGGGCTGCGGATTCCGGTGAATTTCGTGCGGTACTGCGCGGGAGTCATTCCGGTAAGACGCTTGAAAAGCGCCCTGAAGTAGGCGACATCTTCATAGCCGACGGCCGAGCTCACCGTCTGCACCGAGCGCGCTCCTTCTTCCAGCATTTCCTTGGCAATAGAGATACGAAAGACCTGCAGGTATTTGCCCGGCAGTCGCCCGGTCGCCTCCTTGAAGCGCCGGATAAAGGTGCGTGGACTCATGTTTACTCTCGAGGCCAGGTTGTCTATGGACAGAGGTCTGGAAAAGTTCTTCTGCATGAACATTTCCGCCTCCCGGATCCTGTCGTCATGGTGCGGTCGCGACAGCGGCAGCACGGCATAACCCGACTGACCGGTGCGCGGCATATCGACAAGCAGGGCCTTCGCGGTATGTACCGCGACTTCATGGCCGCAGAACTTGTCCACAAGATAAAGACTGAGGTCGATCGCCGCGTAGACGCCGCCGCTGCAGAGCATCCGGCGGTCTTCCGTGACGAACGCATCGGGCCGCCATTTGACCTTGGGGTACCGTTCCATGAAGGCCTCGGCCGTGCCCCAGTGCGTGGTCGCCTCATGACCATCCAGCAACCCGGCCTCCGCCAGATACGCGGCGCCGCTGCAGACGCTTGCGATGTACGCGCCGCGCTGGTGCCAACGTCGCAGCCACGGAAACAGGGCCGCATGCCGGGCGAACTGGGTATCCAGGTCGAGGCCCGACGCCGGGACGACTATGATATCCGCGCTCTTCACTCTTTCTATCGATACTTCCGGTGACAGGCGCACCGCGTACGGGGACTCGACCTCCCGACCGTCGAGCGATGCCACCGTAACCCGGAACCGGGGCTCGGACACGCTGTGCGTCAGGGTATTCCAGAGTCGTCCGGCGGAATGGAAGACCTCGATCGGCGCCAGCGCGGTCGAAACGTAGCAACCGTTCAAAAGCAGGATCGTAACGTCGAGCTGCTTCATCGCGAAAGCTCCCACAAACCGAACAATCCGCCGACCGAATCGGCGACCAGGCTCACGCGCGCGATCCCGTCCACGGCAAACGGCTTGACGACCACCTGGCCGCCCAGCATCTCGGCGTTTGAAGCGGCTTCGTCTATGTCGGCAATGCCGATGTAAGGCGTCCAATGTGAAGGCACACCGCTCTCGACCTCGCGTGAGCGCAGCTGGTACAGCGACGCGATGCTTTCACCCTGGTCCATGAATGTGAAGATCTCTCCGCCATTGGCCTGGCGTCGCCTCGTCTGCCACCCGAACATGCCCTCGTAGAATCCGGCCGCGGCGCCGGCGTCCACGGCGGCCAGGTCCAGCCAGCAGAACCGCGCCGGTTTATTGTCAGGAATCATTG
>JBEPXV010000155.1:0-5658 GCA_041641695.1 Gammaproteobacteria bacterium
GGCTTGATCACCACCACATCCGGGTCCAGCGCCGTGAGCTCTGCCATGCCCGGGGTGCGCGCATGCTCCCCCGGCTCGGAGGCCAGCGCGCGGGCGCCGACCAGGGCGGCCAGGTCGGCCGACCAGAGCCCCCCGATCATGACCGGATCGAGCCACTCCACCAGCAGAACCGACCTGGAAGGCAGATGCCTGGAGGTATCCCGCAGATGGTTCATGCGCGCCCTGAGGGTGTCCACCAGGTTGGCGGCCTGCCGGGCGCGGTCCAGGGCGTCGCCTATGCGGTCGATGTCGTCACAGATGTCGTCGAGACGCGCCGGATGCAGGCGGATGATCCGGGCGCCCGGGCCGGTCATGTCCTGCAGCGCGGCACAGACGTCGTCGTAGGACACCGCGCACACGTCGCACAGGTCCTGGGTGATAATGATGTCCGGCTCCAGTTCCCGGAGCCGCTCGACATCCACTTCGTAGATCGACAGGGCGTTCTCCAGCAGCGCCGTCATGGACTCGTGAATCCCGGCCGACAGGCCGTCCACCCGCAGCCGGGAGCGCGTCAGGCGCGGCAGGTCCGGCAGCCGGGGCGGAAAGTCGCATTCGTGGGAGATTCCCACCAGCGTATCCGCGGCGCCGATCGCGCATACCATCTCCGTCGCGGCGGGAAGCAGGGACACGACCTTCATGCCGGTTCTAGTGCACCCCGCCACTTCGATTCACCCACAACGCCAGTGCATCTTTATAATGGTCCCGCATGAGAGTTGTCTCACTGAACTGTTCCAACACGGAAATCGTCTGCGCCCTGGGCCGGGCGGAACTGCTGGTCGGCGTCGACGACCACAGTGATTTCCCCGGCGGGGTCGTCCAGCGGCTGCCCCGGGTCGGCCCGGACCTCGACCCCGACATGACGCGCATCAGGTCGCTGGCGCCCGACCTCGTGCTGGCGTCCCTGACCGTGCCGGGCCACGAGAAGGTTCTCGAAAACCTGGAAAACGCGGGGCTGAAGTACCTCGCACCCGAGCCTATCACACTGGACGATGTTTACAGCGACGTCCGCCGCATTGCGCAAGCCGTGAATGCGACGGATGAAGCGGAGCGCGTGATTGCGCAGATGCAGGCCGGGATCACGGCAAACAGTGAGCACGGCAGCGGCCGGTCGCCGTCCATACTGGTTCAATGGTGGCCCAAGCCCGTGATCGCCCCGGGTCGCCTGAGCTGGGTCAATGATCTCATCCGGCTGGCCGGCGCCTGCAACCCGCTCGGCGAGGAGGCGGTCAAGAGCCGGCCCCTGGAGAACAGCGAGGTCCGGGACATCGACCCGGACGCCATCGTCATGTCCTGGTGCGGCGTCGAGCCGCGCAAGTACCGGGCCGATGTCATATACAACAAACCGGAATGGTCCGACTTGCAGGCGGTCCGTAACCGCCGCGTATACACCATACCCGAAGCCTATCTCGGACGCCCTTCTCCACGTCTGACCAGCGGGTCGCGCGCGCTACACTCCATCGTGCGGACCATCATCCGTTGATACCGGATCTACCCCGCCATATCGGGATGCCGGCGGCGGAGACCGGCCGGTTCAGGACTCAGGCAGGTTCAGGGTCACCACGTCGCAGCCGGCCTCGGCCAGCTGTTGACTCACGGCGGCGGGGTCGTCGGCACGATATCGGATGATGCTGATGTACATGTCCGGGTCGTCGGTGCGTACGGGCGACAACACGCTGGCGATATGCCCGCCGAGCTCTTCGATTCTGGACAGAAGAGCCGAGAGCCGGTCCCGATCCCGGTCGCCGCGCAGATGAACGGCGATGCGCGCCGCGTCGGCCACCCGGCAGCCGCTGACATCGAGAAAGAAGTCGATCAGGTCCACCCCGGTCACGATTCCCACCAGCCGGGACTCGTCGACCACGGGCAGGCACCCGACGCCGCGGTCACGCATGATGCAGCCCGCCTGCTCCACCAGGGTGTCCGGGCCGCAGGTGAATACCTCGCGGTGCATGATCTTCCCGGCGGTCACCTTGTTGAGCAGATAGCTGACCTCGCCGGCGGACAGGGTGGTGATGGGAGACGGGGCCACCCGCTGCAGGTCACGCTGCGAGATCAACCCCACCAGCCGGTCATCGGCGTCTACCACCGGCAAATGACGCACGTGACGATCCCGCATGATCCCCGCCATGTGGGGAACCTTGGTGTCGGGTGTAACTTTGATGACCTCGCGGGTCATCATGCGATTGACGTACATGGTCGCGGCGCTCCAGTTGCGGGTTATGGGTTGCCGGGGGGGCATCGATCGGCTTGCAACATCGACGCGGAGTCCCCGGGCGGCCGAAATCATCGTTCAGTGCCCCAGGTAGGCTTTGCGGACATTCTCGTCCTCCAGAAGCTCGCGGGCCGGGGCGCTCATCACCACTTTGCCGGTCTCCAGAACGTAGCCCCGGTCGGCGATCCGCAGGGCGGCTCGGGCATTCTGCTCCACCAGCAGAACGGTAACGCCGTCGCTGTTCAGCTCCGCGATCACCCGGAATATCTCCTCGACCAGCAGCGGCGCCAGGCCCATGGACGGCTCGTCCAGCAGCAGCAGTCGGGGCTTGCCCAGCAGCGACCGGCCGATAGCCAGCATCTGCTGCTCCCCGCCGGACAGAGTCCCTGCCGCCTGGCTCCGGCGTTGGCCGAGGATGGGGAACATTTCATAGATGCGCTCCAGATCGGCGTCCACCGCGGCCCGGTCGCGGCGGCGGCCGAATGCCCCCAGGCGCAGGTTGTCCTGGACGCTCATCGGCGCGAACACCTGGCGCCCTTCAGGCACATGGCCGATGCCGCCCGCCACGATGCGATGCGGGGCCAGGCGCGTCACATCCCTGCCGTCGAAATGGATGGACCCGGCGCAGACGCGCTGCACCCCGGAAATAGCCCGCAGCAGCGTGGTCTTGCCGGCGCCGTTGGCGCCCACCATGGCCACCAGCTCACCTGAATTGACGGTCAAGGAGACATCGAAGATGGCCTTGATCGAACCATACTGGCTGGCAACCCCGGACACTTCCAGCAACGAGGCCGGATCAGGCGACCTCATTGCAGACTCCTTCGCCCAGATAGGCCTCGATCACCTTCGAATCGGTCTGCACCTGCTGGGGCGTGCCTTCGGCCAGGAGACTCCCGTAGTTCAGCACCATCACGTGATCCGAGACCTGCATCACCAGCCCCATGTTGTGCTCGACCAGCAGCACCGTCGTGCCGGATTCGCTGATGCGGCGGATCAGATCCCGCATCTCCAGGGTTTCCGTCTCGTTCAATCCCGCGGCCGGCTCGTCCAGCAGCAGGAACGCGGGCTTCGCCGCCAGCGAGCGGGCGATCTCCAGGCGCTTCAACCCGCCGTAGGGCAGCGAGGCGGCCTCGCGCTCCGCCAGCGCATCGAGGCCGCAGAACTCCAACGCCTCCAGCGCCCACTGCTTCACCTGCCGCTCCTCGCGCATCACCGAAGGCAGCCGCAGTGCCGCCTGAACCATGCCCGCCCTGGAGCGCAGATGGCAGCCCACCATGACGTTGTCCAGCACGGTCATGTTGAGAAACACCTGCAGGTTCTGGAAGGTGCGCGAGATGCCGCAGGCCGCTATGCGGTGCGGCGCCATGCCCACCAGCTCCCGTTCCCGGAAACGGATGGAGCCTTCGTTCGGCGAATAGAAGCCGCACAGCATGTTGAACAGTGTGGTCTTGCCGGCCCCGTTGGGGCCGATGACCGCGTGCACGATTCCTTCCGGCACTTCAAAGCTCAAGTCGGAGATGGCCGCGATGCCGCCGAAATACTTCTCCAGCCCGGCAACCCTGAGCAAAGCCATCAGCGGGACTCCGGAACCGGCGGCCCTGCATCGCGCCACCGGTTGAGCAGGGACCGCAGGCCCCGCGCGACGCCGACGAACAGGCCCTGCGGCATGAAGATCATGACCCCCATCAGGATGGCCCCGTAGATGAGCACCTCGAAGTCCTCGAACACCACCAGCATCTCGGGCAGCACGGTCAGCACACCGGCGCCGAACACCGCGCCGTAGGTCGAGGCCATGCCGCCGAGCACCACCATGGTCACCAGCTCGATGGAGAAAAAGAAGTTGAACGATTCGGGGCTGACGAACGCCTGCTGGTGCGCGAACAGGCTGCCGGCGAGGGAGCCGCACAGGGCCGCAAACACGAACACGTTGACCTTGGTCCTGGCCGGGTCAACCCCCGTCATGTTGGCCGCGAACTCCGAGCCGTGCACCGCCCGCAGCGCGCGGCCCGGCCGCGACGCGATCAGGTTCAGGGAGGCCCAGATCACCAGCAGCGCCACCGTGGACACCACGATATACCAGCGCAGATCGGTGTCCACCACCCAGCCGAATATGGACAGCGGCGGAATACCGCCCATGCCGTCGGGCCCGCCCGTCCAGGTATCGGTCTGCACCATGACGATGTGAACGATGATCCCGAACCCCAGGGTTGCCATGGCCAGGTAATGGCCCCGCAGCCGCAGAATCGGACGGGCGATGAGATTCGCGATGACGAACACCGCCACGATGCCGGCCAGCATGGCCAACCAGGGATTCCATTCGTAGTGCACGGTCAGGATGGCCGACGAATAGGCCCCGATGCCGAAGAACGCCGCATGTCCGAGAGAGATCTGGCCGCAGTAGCCCATCAGCAGGTTGAGGCCCACGGCAAGGATCACGTGCAGACCTATGATAACGCCGACCACCGTCACGTAGTAATTGTCCGGAAACACCACCGGCAGCAGGTAGACCAAAACCGCCAACAGGTAGAAACCGCCCAGCCGGCGCATGTCAGACCCGCTCCGCGAACCGCTTGCCGAACAGGCCGCTCGGCCTGAAGAACAGCACCATAAGAATGACGATGAAAGCGATGGCGTCCTTGTAGCCGGATGAAATCAGGCCGGTGCCAAAGGACTCCAGCACCCCCAGCAGCACCCCACCGGCCACCGCGCCCATGGGATTGCCCATGCCGCCGATAATGGCCGCTGAGAAGCCCTTGAGCGCGAGCATGATGCCGGCGTCATAGGACATGAAGGTGATGGGCGCAATGAGCAGGCCGGCGGTTCCACCCAGGAACGCCGATATTGCAAAGGCCATGAGCAGCATCAGGTTCACGTTGATACCCACCAGGTGCGCCGCGGTCTTGTTGTAGGAGCAGGCCAGCACCGCCTTGCCCAGCTCGGTACGTGTAAAGAAGTATCGCACCAGCAACACCAGTACCGCGGTGACACCCATCACCCACAGGCTTTGCGGCAGGACAGTGGCGCCCGCCACGCGTATCGGCTCCTCGCCGGTGAACGGCGGCAGGACATGAAAATTCTTGCCCCAGACCAGCTGTGCGGCGCCGCGCAGGAAAATGGACGCGCCGATGGTGATGATGATCATGGTTACCACCGAAGCCCCCTTGGCGGGCTGGATGGCGAACTTCTGCAGCATCATGCCGACACAGACGGCTATCGCCACTGCGGCAAGCAGCGCCGGGATGTAGGGCACGCCGACGGCGAGCAGGCTGATGGCGCTCATCGCGCCGATCATGACGAACTCGCCCTGGGAGAAGTTCACCACGTCGGAGGCGTTGTAGATGATGGCGAAGCCGAGTCCGACGAGGGCGTAGGTGGAACCCACGGTGACGCCGGTAATCAGGAACTGC
>JBEPXV010000156.1:0-5656 GCA_041641695.1 Gammaproteobacteria bacterium
CCGCATGAGCATGGCGCTCCTGGACATCCGGCCGCGCCGCCACGGCTGCCGCCGAGCGCTCCGGGTTCCCCAACAGACCACATTTGTGCCGCTATTTCATGGAGTTATAATCAAACCCCGCATCCTTGTGCGGCTGGAGGAAAGAAATGCGGCGGTCCCGGACCGGCCGCGGCCGCCCGCCGTGCGGGTGTTCCCTTTCGCGGAAACAATGCGGTTATAATGAACTCAACGTTCCGCGTCTGATGTCTTCCACCGGACGCGGGTAAGCGGACGCACCGGCTCTGCGCGACTCGCATTGGTGCGATAGAAGATGTAGTAAATTCAAACCGGAGGATAAAACGAATGATGAGAAATTTTCTGAGAACAGCCACTATTTCGGTATTCGCGGCGGCCGCCATGGGCGTGTCGCTTGCGAGCCAGGCACAGGAGAGGGAGTTCATATCCATCGGCACCGGCGGCCCCACCGGCGTGTATTTCCAGGTGGGCCAGGCGGTGTGCCAGATGGTTCACGCCGAGGCCGCCGAAGGACGCGACGAAGGCATGAAGCATGGTATCCGTTGCTCGGCGCCTTCCACCGGCGGCTCCACGTACAACATCGGGCAAATCGCCCAGGGCGAGCTGGACTTTGGCGTTGCCCAGGCGGACTGGCAATATCACGCCGTCAACTGCTCCGCCGAGGACAAGGTGACCTGCTTCGAGGATCTGCGCGCGGTTTTCTCCGTGCATCCCGAGCCGTACCAGATCATCGCCGGGGACGGTTCCGGCATCCAGAGCTGGGCCGATCTCGAAGGCAAGCGCTTCAATATCGGCAATCCCGGCTCCGGACAACGGGGCACCACCGAGGAGCTGATGTCCTGCCACGGCTGGGACACGGACAAGTTCGCGCAGGCCACCGAGATGACCTCGACGGAGCAGGCCAGCGCCCTGTGTGACGGCAATATTGATGCCTTCGGCTATACGGTGGGCGTGCCGAACGCCGGCGTGTCGGTGGCCACCGACGGCTGCGACGCCTATATCGTGGATCTGAGCGGCGACGAATGCGCCCAAAAGCTGGTGGACGAGAACGATTACTACTCCTGGGCCACCATTCCCAAGGGCACCTACAAAACCACGGACGAAGACACCACCACCTTCGGCGTCCGGGCGACCTTCGTCACCAGCGCCCAGGTTCCGGAAGATGTCGTGTATTCCGTGACCAAGGCGGTGTTCGAGAACCTGGAGACTTTCCAGAAGCTGCATCCGGCTTTCGCGAACCTCAATCCGGAGGAGATGATCTCCGCCGCGCTGTCCGCGCCGCTGCATCCGGGTGCGGAGAAGTATTACAAGGAGAAGGGCTGGTTGTAATCCAACCGGCACGAGCGGGGCGGGGTTTCCCGCCCCGCTTTTTTTTAACTTCATTCCACGGGCAATCAGAAACCAGGGCGCCGGCACGAAACCGGGTGTTCCGGATGCCGTAACCGGAATGCTGGTTTCGTGCCGGTCACCCGGGTGCTGCCACCGGGGGCAGGCATGGCGGAAGAAAAACGAGAATCCGTGAGCGAGGGCGTCGACGACGCCCAGCTTCAACAGGCCCTGGAGGATATCGAGTATTCCGGGCGCCAGATGGGGCCGGTGCTGGGTCGCATCATAGCGGGTATCGCCATAATCTGGTCCCTGTACCAGATTCTCCTGGCTTCCCCGCTGCCCCTGGCGGCGGACCTGGTCAACATCAAGCGGCCGATCTTCCTGGCGTTCGCCTTCCTGATGTGCTTTCTGATGTTTCCCGTTACCAAGCAGCTCGGGAAGGGCCGGATTCCGGTCTATGACATTGTGCTGGCGCTGGTCGCCGCCGGGTCCGCGATGTATCTCGCCGTGATGCACGAGGAACTGTCATTGCGCCCGGGTCGGATGCTGAGCATGGACCTGTTCGGCATGTCCATCCCCTACGAGCTGATCATCGGGTTCGCGGGGGTGGCACTGCTCCTGGAGGCCACTCGGCGCAGCATCGGTCTGCCGCTGGTCATCGTCGCCCTGACATTCCTGGTGTTCACCCGCTACGGGCAGGATCTGAGCAACGTCCTGTATGTGCTCGGCGGCATTTTCCTGGCCCTCGGCGGGCTGCAACTGGTTCGCCAACGCATGGTGGGGGCGGCGATCCTGCTCACGCTGGGCGCCGTGATCGTGTTCCACGCAGCCACCACCGATGCGCCCCTGGTGCAGATCAGTCACAAAGGCCGTTCCTTCGACTCGCTGCTCAATTACATGTGGTACGAGAAGGAGGCGATATTCGGCATCCCCATCGATGTCGCTGTGAGCTTCGTCTTCCTGTTCGTGCTTTTCGGCGCGCTACTCGACAAGGCGGGCGCGGGCCGGTATTTCCTGGATCTCGCCTTCGCCATGGTGGGGCGCTACCGCGGCGGACCGGCCAAAGCCGCCATCCTGGCTTCGGGCATGACCGGATCGATATCCGGCTCGTCCATCGCCAATGTTGTGACCACCGGCACGTTCACGATCCCGGTGATGAAGCGGACCGGATTTCCGGCAATCAAGGCCGGGGCGATCGAAGTGGCTGCATCCACAAACGGCCAGATCATGCCGCCGGTGATGGGCGCCGCGGCCTTCGTCATGGCCGAGTTCATCGGCATCTCCTACTTCGACGTGATCGTGGCGGCAGTCATCCCCGCCGTCATCAGCTACATGGCGTTGTTCTACATATCCCACCTGGAGGCATTGAAGCTCGGGCTGGAGGGCATGCCCAAACAGGACATACCACCCCTGAAAAGCACGTTCCTGAAGGGGGTGCACTATATCGTGCCGATATTCATCCTGGTCTATCTGCTGATCATAGAGCGCCTGACGGCGGGCAGCGCCGTGTTCTGGTGCATCCTGTGGATGATGCTGACCATGCTGATGGAGCGCGCGTTCGCGCAGACCGTCAACCTGCGCGACCGGCTGCTCAGCTATTTCGCGCCACTGGCGCTGTTCCTGGTGCTGGTGATTCTCATGGCCGCCGGTGTGTTCACCACCGCGGACGGCACCGACACCATGCGGGTGGCGGAAGCGGTGGGCTGGAGCCTGGTTCTCGGCGTCGTGGTCCTGGTGGCGCGGGTCGTCCAGCGCTACCGGCTGGAGGACGGCAAGGAAACCATAGCCGATCTCAAGGAAGGGTTCACGGCGGTGGTGTCGGGCCTGGTGGCGGGGGCGCGCAACATGGTGGGCATCGGCATTGCCATTGCCACCGCCGGGATTATCGTCGGCGCCGTCGCGGCATCGGGCCTCAGCAACAACCTGAGCGGCCTGGTGCAGGGCATAGCCGGCGGCAATATCGTCATCCTGCTGCTCATGACCGCCGTGCTGGCCCTGGTACTCGGCATGGGGCTGCCCACCACCGCCAACTACATCGTGGTGGCCGGGATCCTGGCGCCGGTTCTGGTGGAAGTGGGCGGCGCCGCGGGTTATGCCATGCCGCTGATCGCGGTGCACCTGTTCGTTTTTTACTACGGCCTCATGGCGGACTCCACCCCGCCCGTGTGCCTGGCGGCTTTTGCGGCATCGGCCATCTCCCGCGCTGATCCGCTGAGGACCGGTGTGCAGTCCTTCATGTATGATATCCGCACGGCCGTACTGCCGATGGTGTTCATCTTTAATACCGAGCTGCTTCTGATCGGTGTCGACAGCTGGACCGTCGGGGTAATGGTGTTCATCGTATCCCTGCTTGCGATTCTTGCATTCAGCTCGCTCACCCAGGGTTACTTCCTGACCCGGGTGCGCTGGTACGAAGGGGTCATGCTCGGTGCGGTGTGCCTGATGCTGTTCCGGCCGGAGCTGTTCATGGACCAGTTCTATCCCGATTGGAAGAAGGCGGATATCGAGAAGTTCGTCGCTGGCGAGCTCGATATCCCCGAAGGCCGGATAGTCCGGTTCCAGGTCACGCAGGAAACGGCCTACGGGGAGCGCTATCGCATGTACCGGTTGGAGGCTCCGCCGCCGGGCCAGCCCGTCGAGGCGAGCTATGGCCTGGTCCTGGAGCCGGACGACGAGGACCCGGACCGCTATGCCGTGACCGTGCGTTTCGGCTCCCCGGCTGCGGAGGCGGGCATGAAGTCGTTTCAGGATTACGTGACCGGCATACAGGTGGAACAAGTGGGCGCGCCGTCAAAGCGCTGGGTGTACCCCTTCGCATTCCTGCTGATCGGGGCTCTGGTGATGTCGCAGCTCTTCAGGATCCGCGGGGAAAAAACCGCGGCCGGATCCCCGGCCGCCGGAGGTTGACAGCCATGTATAAAGATATCCTTCTGTCGGTGGACCTGGAGGACGACAACTCCTGGCGCAAGGCGCTGCCGACGGCGGTGGAGTATGCAAAAGCCTTCGGGTCCCGTATCCATGTCATCTCCGTGGTCCCCGAGTTCGGAATGGTCAGGCAGTTCTTCCCCGACGACTACGAAAGTCAGCTCAAAGACTCGGTAAAGTCCAAGCTGCACGAGTTCACGGCTGAAAGGATACCCGACGAAGTTTCCGTTCGGCACATTATTGCCCACGGCACCATCTACCGGGAAATCAACAAGGCCGCCGAACAGATCAATGCCGACCTGATCATCATGGCGTCCCATCGCCCGGGGGTCGGCGATTACCTGCTCGGGCCCAATGCGGCGAGAGTGGTACGCCACAGCAGTTGCTCGGTGCTTGTCGTCCGATAGCCGCGTTCGATACGATGGTCCCCATGAAGCTAGAGGGATCCTGCCACTGCGGTTCCGTGCGGTTCAGCGTTGAGTCGCCGCACTCTTATCCGTTCAATCTGTGCTACTGCTCGATCTGCCGCAAGACGGCGGGCGGGGGCGGCTTCGCCATCAATCTCGGCGCCGACCATGACTCGCTGGCGGTGACGGGCCGCGAGCATATCAATGTGTACCGGGTCGCGGAGCGCGACGACCAGGGCAACGAGACGCTCAGCGAAGGACGCCGCAGCTTCTGCAAGCGATGCGGCAGCGCCCTCTGGGTCTGGGACAGCCGCTGGCCGGAGCTGCTCCATCCCTTCGCCTCGGCCATAGACACGCCGTTGCCGGTCCCGCCGGAGCGCACTCACCTGATGCTCGGCTCCAAAGCGAGCTGGGTGCAGCCGTGCGCCGGGGAGCGCGACAAGTGCTTCGACGAGTATCCCGACGAATCGCTGGCGGCGTGGCACGAGCGCCTGGGGCTGAAAAGCTGACCCTGGCCGGAAGCTTGAGGTGGCGTTTTGAGATGCGGTCGGAACCGAAACGTGATTGATTCTCTCGCAAAGTGCGCCAAGAACGCAGAGAACGACAAAGCAATATTCTGTCCCACGTCACGGTCAGTTAACGCGGTCAATCCGGTTCCCCTGCACCTGTTGAGACCCGGACTAGTCAGCAACAGCTTCCCCCGGCTTTTTTCGACCGTCATCCCTATGCGCTCCTGGCGTGCTTTGCGAGAGGATTCAACTGGCCGGGATACGGGCTGGATGTCCGGTTTCCGTTGTGCTAGTTCAAATCGATAGCGTGGGCCTTGAGATCGTCGAGAGCGACGACCTCGAGCGTGAGTTGATGGGTGCTGCGCAGGACGACGCGCGGAGCGGCGCCGGCGTCCAGCGCTTCCTGCCAGCGCGCCGCGCACAGGCACCACTGGTCGCCCGGCGCGAGCCCCGGGAAATCGACTTCCGGAT
>JBEPXV010000157.1:0-5649 GCA_041641695.1 Gammaproteobacteria bacterium
GGAAGCCGCAGGGCAGTCGTCCACCCGCCTGCTGACCGCCATATTCGGCAGCATCACCGGCGTGGGCATCACCCTGGGACTGAGCACGCCCCTGTTCTCCGTGGTGCTGGAGCGCATGGGGCAGACGGCGGCCATGGTCGGGCTAAACACCTCGGTGGGTGTTGGCGCCACTCTGGTGGCCGCACCGCTGGTGCCCTGGCTGCTGAAACGCACCGACGCGGTAAGCCTGATGATGTGGGGCATCCTTCTCAGCGCCGTCGGCCTGCTGGCGGCGGGCTACCTCCAGTCGGCGGCACTCTGGTTCGTCATCCGTTTCATGATCGGCATCGGCATGTCGCTGCACTGGATCATCAGTGAAACCTGGATCAACCATGTGGCACACGATGACCGGCGTGGCTTCATCGCCGGCGTGTATTCCGCGCTCATGGGCCTGGGTTTCGCCATCGGCCCGGTGATGCTCGGCATGACGGGAACCGAAGGGGTCCTGCCCTTCGCCGTCGCGACTGCCCTGGTGCTGGCGGCCGGCCTGCCGCTGCTCTGGGTGCGCGGGGCGCGTCCGGCGATGGACCACGAGCCGGGCCAGACCACGCTGGGAGTACTGGCGCTGGCGCCGGTGATCATGCTGGCGTCGGTGATCTCCGGCTTCGTTGATACCGCGACCCTCGCCCTGCTGCCCGTCTACGGGCTGCGGGTAGGGATGGACGAGTACACCGCCGTGCTGCAGCTCACGGTGGCGACCATCGGTGCGGTGGTTCTGCAGCTGCCCATCGGCTGGCTAGGCGACTACTTCGGGCGCCGCCATGTGCTGGGCGGCTGCGCGGCGGTCAAGACCGCGACCGTTGCCGCGTTGCCCCTGGTGCTCGACCTGCCCTGGCTGTTGTGGCCGATCCTGTTCGTGTGGGGCGGCGCCATGGTCGCCTTCTACACCCTGGCCCTGGCGCTGATGGGATCGCGGTTTCGCGGCAGCCTGCTGGCCAAGGCCACGGCTGCGCTGGTGATTACCTATTGCGTGGGCAGCGTCATAGGCCCCCTGGTGATCGGCGGCGCCATGGACTGGCTCGGCCCCGGCGGCTTCATTGCCGGCATGGCGGCGACTTCCCTGCTGCTCACCGTCGTGGTGGTGATCCGCCTCCGGTCGGAACGCTTCTGAATGAGTCCGAAACCCGGCAAACGGCAATTGCCGGCCATCAACGGATCAGCGCCGCGAGGAGGCCGGCGAGAAACGGCAGCGGGGCGCTTACCGCGAGCCGGGCAAGCGTGAACCGGACACCCATCATGGGCACCTCGAACAGCAGGGTCCGGTTGACGGCGATCAGCGACCAGGCGGTCAGCAGGGCCACCAGCGGCGCCTGGTCGGCGCCCGCCCGGAACAGGGCGATGGCCAGCGGGAACGCGACCATCGGCCCGCCGGGCAGCAGCCCGCCCACCAGGGAGCCCGCCAGTATGCCGGTCAGGCCCGCGTCCGCGCCGAGCAGGGCGGCGACGTGGTCCCGCGGCAGCAGGCGGCCGATGCATTCCGCCGCTACCAGCGCGAACGGGATGCGTGGGGCCAGCGCCCGGAGCTGGTCCCAGCCCCGCGCCGCGGCGGTGGCGTGCGCGGCGCGGTCGCGGAGCTGGGCGTACAGGACCAGGACGGCCAGCATCACAGAGACGAAGCCGAGTGGCATCAGGAATCCGCTCATGGCTTCCGGGCCAGCCACAGTCGCGCGAGCAGCCCCGCCGCGACGGGCACCGGCAGGGAAGCGAGCACTCGAAGGAGGACGAAGTCCGTGCCCAGGAACGGCAGCTCCCAGATCACGATGCGGTGCATGCCCAGCGTCGCCCAGGCGCTGAGGTAGACGACGCACACATCGAACGGCGCCCCGGCGCGGCTCAGCGCCACCACCAGCGGGAAGGCGCCGAAGGGGCCGGCGGGAGTCAGCACACCCGCCACGGTGGCCAGCAGGTACCGGCCCGCGCCGCCGTTCTCCCCCAGCCAGCGCGCCACCACTTTGCGCGGCAGCAGCGCCTGCACGTAGCCGCCCACGAACAGGGCCACGATGATCACCGGGGCGATGCCGAGCAGCAGCATGCCCGCTGTGCCCAGGGCGTCGAGCAGCTCGCCGCCGCCGCCGTCGAGCCATACCCCGGCGGCTGACGCCGCGGCAAGCGCGACGAAAAACAACGTCATGCGATCCGGGCGGGCGCGCCGGACGCTTTCGTCCGTTGAGCTCATGGACCGGCGAAGCGGGCTTGTGAAGCGGGGCCGCGGTGATTGGAGAACATGAAGTGATGGATTATAACGAACCGGCAGGACGCCGCCGCTGGCGCCCGGTTCCACGACATCAGACCCGCGGCAGCCCGTCCGGAGCCGCGGTGCGCCGCGGCATGCGGCGCGCTGTACTGGTCCTGTGTCCGGCCGTGGACTGTGCCGCGGCGGTCAGCGGTTGCCGCTGCCGGTGATTTCGGGCATGCGCAGCGACCCCAGGGCGTTCAGGTCCGCGGACACCGCGCCGTCGTGGTATGGCGGAAAAACGGCATCGCTGTCGCGAAACGACTTGAGAGGCTGACCCAATCCCATGATGCCGTTGCGCCGCACATCCCGGACGCGGTCGAAGTCGATGGTGACGGGAATGATCCGGGCGCGTTCCCCGGCCTGGTGGATGACCTCGCCCTCCGGGCCGACGATGATGGAGTGCCCGTACGCCATGTCGCCGCAGTTGTTCACGTCGAGAAAGTAGCACTGGTTGGTGATGGCGCTGGCCCGCGCGATGGTGAGCTCCGCTTCCCGGTCTATGGTGTTGGTCAGGCTCGGGTGCAGGATCACCTCGGCGCCCTTCCAGGCCAGGGTGCGCGTGGTTTCCGGGAACCACATGTCGTAGCAGATCGAGATGCCGAAGCGGCCCGCGCCCGGTATGTCGAACACGACGCATTCCCCGCCGGCGGCCACCCCGGACTCATAGGGCAGGAAGGGAAACATCTTGCGGTAGCGGACGACGACCTCCCCGGCGGGGTCGATGACCGGCGTGGTGTTGTAGATGACGCCGTCGTCCATTTCGTACAGCGACCCGGGAACCAGCCAGACGCCGTGCCGCTGCGCCACGGCACGGAAATGGTCTTCCGCGGGCCCCGGCATGGGCTGGGCGGTCTGCGGTCGCGGACCGTACGCGGAAAGCTCGCCGAACAGGATCATGTCCACCCAGGGATACCGCTTCCTGGCGATGTCGACCTGGCGAGCCATGGCCGATACGTTGTCGGCAATGGGCAGGTCCATCTGGACCGAGGCGATGGAAAAACGGGTCATTACTGTGTCTCCTGGGATAACGGATGAAAGCAGGCGACCTGCCTGGCGGCCGCCGCCCCTTCGAGCGGCGGCATGGCGCTGCGGCAATGGTCGTCGGCCCGGGTGCAGCGCGGCGCAAACGGGCACCCCGCGGGCCGGACCAGGGCGCTGGGGATCTCGCCGGTGATGGGCTTGAGGTCGTCCCGGCACGCCGGGTCAACCGACGGAATGGCATCGAGCAGGGCGCGGGTGTATGGATGCCGCGGCGCGCTGAATATCTCCGCCACGGGTCCGGATTCCACGATGTATCCGAGGTACATCACCATGACCTCGTCGGCCATCTGCTCGACCACGGCGAGGTTGTGAGAGATGAACAGGTAGCTGAGGCCCATCCGGTCCTGGAGCTCGCGCAGCAGGTTGAGCACCTGGGCCTGCACCGAGACGTCCAGCGCGGAAGTCGGCTCGTCCAGTACCAGGAGCCGGGGCTCCAGGGCCAGGGCGCGGGCGATGGCGATGCGCTGGCGCTGGCCGCCGGAGAATTCATGGGGATAGCGCGACATCTGCTCCCGTGACAGCCCGACGCTTTCCAGGTGCCGGGCGACGCGCTCGTTCAGTTCCCGGCCCCGGAGCCGGTACGCGGTTCGCAGGGGCTCGCCGACGATATCGCGAATCCGCATGCGCGGGTCCAGGGACGAATACGGATTCTGGAACACGATGCTCAGGTTCCGGCGCACCGCCTGGCGGCGCGCGCCGGACAGGGCGTCGAGGTTCTCGCCGTCGAAGTACACCTCGCCGCCGTCGTGATCCAGCAGTCGCAGCAGGGTCAGCGCCACGGTGCTCTTGCCGCATCCGGACTCACCGACCAGGGCCAGCGTCCGGCCCGCCGCCACGTCGAAGCTGACGTCCGTGACCGCGTGCACGGCTCCCCGGCGCGAGGGGTATATCTTGCGGAGATTCCTGACCTGGAGCAGCGCGCTCATGCCGGTGCGCTCCCGCCTCGGCGGGCAACCAGTTTCAATGGCCGTTCCGGGTAGTGGCAAACCGCGGTATGCCCCGATCCCACCGGGCGCGCCGCGGGCTGTTCCCGGGCGCAGGTCTCCGTCGCCAGCTCGCAGCGCGGGTGGAACGGGCAGCCGTCGGGCCTGCGGGACGGGTCCGGGACCTGGCCCGGAATGGCGATGAAATCGCGGCGCCCGGTGCCGAGCCGGGGAACGGTGTCGATCAGCTTGCGGGTGTAGGGATGCGCCGGATGGTCGAAGATATCCGCGACCGCGCCTTCCTCCACCACCGAGCCGGCGTACATGACGGTGACGCGATCGCACAGCGACGCCACCACCCCCAGGTCGTGGGTGATGAACAGCACCGACATGCCGGTTTCCGCCGCCAGCTCCCGGAGCAGCACGATAATCTGCGCCTGGACGGTGACATCCAGCGCGGTGGTGGGCTCGTCCGCGATCAGCAGCCGCGGCCGGCAGGCGAGGGCCATGGCGATCATCACCCGCTGCAGCTGGCCGCCCGAAAGCTGGTGCGGGTACTTGTGCAGCTGCGCTTCGGGGTCCGGCAAGCCGACCTGCTCCAGGGACCGGGCGGCTGCGGCTTTCGCTTCCCCGGCGTTCCGGCCGCGGTGCAGACGGATTACGTCGGTCATCTGACGGCCCACGGTGAAATAGGGATTCAGGGCCGTGGTGGGATTCTGGAAAATCATGGCGGCCACGCCGCCGCGCACCGAGGCCAGGGCGTCGTCGCGGCAGCCGAGGATCTCGCGACCGGCGAGCCGGATGCTGCCGCGCACCCGGGCCGGCGGCCCCACCAGCCCGAGGCTGGCCAGGGCGGTCACGGACTTGCCGCTGCCGGACTCCCCCACCAGCCCCACGATCCGGCCCGGCTCCACCTTCAGGCTGCAGCCGTTGATGGCGTGGACCGTGCGCTGGAACAGCGGGAACTCGACGTACAGGTCGCGGATCGACAGCAGCGGCTCGACGCTCATGTCCGTCCCCGGTAGCGCGGATCCAGAACGTCCCGCAGGCCGTCACCGATCAGGTTGACGGCCAGCACGGTCAAAAATATCGCGGCGCCGGGAAAGGCGGCGATCCACCAGTAGTCCAGGAACTTGGTCCGCGACAGGGCCACCATCAGCCCCCACTCGATGGTCGGCGGCCGCGCCCCGATCCCGATGAACGACAGCGACGCCGCCGCCAGGATGGTGTAGCCGAAATCCATCGACGCCTGGACGAACACCGGGGTGGTCGAGTTGGGCAGGGCGTGGCGGGTCATGATCCACAGGTCCTTCGCCCCCATGGCGCGGGCCGCGTCGATGTAGCGCTCGCCGCGCACACGCAGGACCGCGCCGCGCACGATGCGCGCGTACCACGGAAACCAGGACACCG
>JBEPXV010000158.1:0-5622 GCA_041641695.1 Gammaproteobacteria bacterium
TACTGGTAGGTGCGCTGGGAGACCGCGATCCATTGGTCCGCGAAGCGGTGGCGGCTTCAATCGGTGTATTCGGCAGCGACGCGCTCGAGGCTGCCGTGGGGGCGCTGGACGATCCCGCCCTCGAGGCCGGCGCGATACTGGCACTGACCCATCTGCCGGTGGCGCCGCAGGCGGATATAATCAAGCATCGCGCCCGCGCTCGAATCGAGCAGGCGCTTCGCTATCATGATCGGTGGCTGGCGGTTGACCATTGGGCGGGCGAGCACGAATCCGCCCGGCTGCTGGCGGATTCGCTGAAGCAGGAGTCCAGGCGCCACGGTATCAATGCCCTGCGGCTGCTCGGCGCGCTGGCGGACCGCGAGGCTTTCGAGGCCGCCATCGCCAGCCTGGACAGCTCGGATCAGGGCCAATGGGCGAACGCGGTCGAGATCCTGGACTCGGTGTCGGACCGCCACATTGTCCGGCCGCTGCTGCGAATGTGGGAGCCGGGCGACGACAGCGCCCGGGTCGACGATACAGCGGTGCTGCTGGCGTCGCTGCGGGATGCGGAGCCGTGGGTACGCGCCTGTGCGGCGCTCGCTGCGCAAGGGGTGAAAGCAGGGGAGGTCGCCTCGACGCTCGCCGCCCTGGCGCGGGATGACCCCGATGAAACCGTGCGCGACGCCGCGGCGAACGCGCTGACCGGAGACAAGCCAATGCAAAAGCTGGAAACACTTTCCGTGATGGAGCGCATATTGTTCCTGAAGCGCGTGCCGCTGTTCGCGGACCTGGCGCCGGCGGAGCTCAAGCAGGTGGCATCCATCACCGAGGAGCAGCTGTTCCACGACGAGGAGGTGTTGGCCGAGCAGGGTGAGCCGGGAGACGAGCTTTACATTATCGTCTCCGGCGAGGTTCTGGTCCTGGTGAGGAAAGGCGATCACGTGACAGAGCTGGCGCGCCGCAGCTCCGGGCAATACGTGGGCGAGATGGCGGTGATCAGCGAGGCGCCGCGCATGGCGCGCCTGGTGGCGGTCGGTGAAGTGCGAACACTGTGCATCGGCCAGAAGCAGTTCGAGGTGGTCCTTCGCGAGCGCCCGGAGACGAGCATGGCGGTGATGCGGATGCTGTGCGAGCGCCTGCGGGAGCGCGACAGCGCAACCGGTTGAGCCGCTGCCGCTTAGTACCCTTGGGTCGCTAGACCTTCCTCCAATACACGCCCGTCCAGTCGATTTCCCGGATAGGCTCGGACACTCCGTGCTCCTCGCGGAAATCGTGGACCGCCTTGCGACACGCCGCATAAGCGCCGTAATCATCGACAATGACGAACCCGCCCGGGGATACCCTGTGGTACAGGCTGCCCAGCACGTCCATGGTCGATTCGTACATGTCGCCGTCGAGCCGCAGCACCGCAATCTTGTCGATCGGCGCGTCCGGCAGCGTGTCTTTAAACCAGCCTTCCAGAAAACTGACCTGGTCATCGAGCAGCCCGTAGCGCTCGAAGATTTCCCTGACGCTGTCTACGGGCACGGCGAGCACGTCCATTTCATGAAATTTGCTGTCCTTGTCATCGGGGAATTGTTGCTCGTTCGGTCTGGGAAGGCCCCGGAACGAGTCGGCGACCCAGACCGTGCGATCCGTGACCCCGTATGCCTTCAACAGTCCGCGCATGAAGATACAGCAACCGCCTCGCCATACGCCGGTCTCGATCAAATCCCCGGGGATGTTTTCCGAGATGGCCGTTTCGACGCAGTTCTGGATATTGTCCAGCCGTTCGAGCCCCACCAGGGTGTGGGCCTGCACCGAGAAATCGCGGCCGATCCGGCGTCGCTCCGGGTCGAAAGGCGACCGTTTTACCAGCGCGTAATCGCCAAGCCGCAGCAGTTCGCTGCGCTCGATATCGTGGTACAGCCAGTTGACCAGGCTCCGCTTCAACAGGTCGAGATAAGCGGCTCGTGAGGTGTCATCGTTGCAGGTAGTCATTGCCAACCGTCAGGATTCCTGGTATTCGAGCGGCTGCCGCGTGCACCGGGCCGCTCGGAGATTCGGGCGCTGCGTCGCCCGGGACGACAAGGCTCGTCGATCAACGTGCTCGAGAACCCCGCCGCCGGCGGCTCCCGGAGTGGCGCCTGGGACCGCCCGGGCCGTCAGGCCGGTAAACCGGAGACGAGCGGAACGCGAGTATACCTGTCTTCCTTCCCGGCCAGAAGGCGGCGGGGTATACGCCTCGGGTCCAGGGCAGGTGCGTAACAATTGTCGGGTTGCAAACCCGACCTGCAAGCGAGATGCGTCGTCATGGCGCGCTTTTGAACCTGCAATGGATCGTTTAATATCGGATCGTTCCTTGTCGATCAGAAAACATGCCTGCAGCCGAGGCTGGTAACGAGATGGGTATCCCTGAAATAGATCATGGCTTTGAATCGGCGCTGTCGTCGCGCACGCCATTTGTCGTTCGCGGCGCGGCCGGTGACTGGCCGGCGCGATGGTGGACGGCGGAAAAGCTGGAGGCCGCCGTCGGAGCCAGTGGTTCCACCCAATACTGGCACCACCTGCCCCGGGACCCGTCCTACGCCGAGGACATGCCGTGTCCCGACTGGTTGAGTACCTATTGGCAGGAGCGGGCGAAGCGCCTGTCGCTGGAACGTCCGCCGCGATTCTGGCAGGCGCGGGAAGGGCACCAGACGCCGTGGCACTACGACGGCAATGCCCTGGACGTGGTCAACGTGCAGTTGACCGGTTCCAAGCGCTTCACCCTGGCGCCGCCGGACCGGGAGCTGCCGTGGATCCGGTTTCTGCCGGTGTCGTCGCTTGCCTGTGATGATGCGGACGTCCCCGTGGAGCAGGTCGTCCTGCATGCCGGCGACCTGATTTTCATACCGCGGTTCTGGAGCCACCGGGTTCAAGCGCTCGAAACGATCAATCGCAACGTGAACTGGGTGTGGACGGACTCGGACTTTTCGCCGGATTCGGCGGTCGCGGTGCGGGAAGCGGAGCGGCTGGCGGCCGTCAGGAAACTGGCCGAATCGGGCAGACTGGACACGTTGCTGGCGGCCTATGAAGCCGAGTCGCTGCGGCAGGAGCTGCACGCCTATGCCGGCCGCCAGCACGTCAATCTGGTGGCTCGCATGCTGGAAACCGTTTCACCGGGACGTGTTGATACGCGCATCGAGACCGAGCTGGCGAACCAGTCCAGCGACGACTTCATCGCCCGGCTCGATGCGCGCGCGCGAAGCCTGTTCGTGCGCGAGATGTTCAGCCCGGCGGTATCCGCGGGCCTGGTGGCGGTGGGCGCGTGATCGTCGACGCCCCGGCGGACACGCGGGCGGGTCCGCGTCGAGGCTGGAGCGAAAACAAATGCCGGTCGCCGCAGCCTTGACTTCCCTTGCATGGTCGATCTATGTCAGAGGCTGCCAGATGTACATGCCCACTTCGGGGGGATCAAGAAGCTGGAAGCCGGTCTGGAAGCCCAGCTTGGGCACTTTGGTGATTGCCATCATGTAGGCGCCTCCGGGGGCGTTCTGCCGGAAGTGCCCGGCCACCTCGCCCACCACGAGCCGCCCCAGCGCCTGTGTTCCCAGCCCTTTTCCCCGGTGGTCCGGATGCACGGCGGCGTCCACGCAGGCATAGTTCGTACCGCCGTCGCCGATCAGCCGGGCCATTGCCACCACTTCGCCCTCGTGGCGCACGTGGACACCGAACAGTGAATTGGGCAGGCCCCGCTCCGCCCCCTCGACGGACTTGGCGCCCAGCCCGGCCGCGCGGCGCAGCTCGAGGTACTCGTCCACCCCGGGGGTGGTCCTTATAACTTCATAGGTCATTTGACGCTCCGGTTTGTTGAATTCGGCTTCGCGCGGGTCCTTCGGCAAACCCGCCGGAGAAGACCGGGCAAGGTCAGTCCGGCAGTTCGGATACGCGGACCGCGACCGCGACGGATCGCTGATGTGCCGAGATGCTCCGATGACGGTTCGCTTCGGCCGAGATCAGCGGCAGATCGGCGCCGGGGTAGAGCACACGGCCCCAGCCGGCCGCCGTACGTACGACGAGCATCGCTTCCGGGTCGGCCGTGCGGCGAAGGGCGCGGATGATTTGTCGTTTCTCCGCCTCGTCGACCCCCACGGTCAGGGCAAGAATGATGCAGTCGAATCTTTCGATGTCACCCGGGCCGGTCGCATCGCCTCGCAGTATCGCGACGTTCTCGATGCCGCACGCCGCCAACAATCGCGAGGACAACTCGCAGGCCTGCGTCGAACGGTCCATGCCCACCACGGTGGCAGCCGGGAAGGCGTCCTGTATCACGATCGCGGACATCGGGCATGCCCCGCTGCCTATGACCAGAATATTGCGCGGCTGAACGGAACGCAGGACCGTCAGCTCATCGGCGTAGGCGTCGCGCGGGATATGGTCGCCGAACAGCCCGCGCAGCGTGAGGGATGACGGATCGTCGAGCGCCCGGCGGGCGAGGTCGCACTCACGCTCGAACCAGGTCTCCGCGCAGGCCCGTATCAGTCGGGTTCGAATGACGGAATAGTCGGGGTGGTCGATCAGGGCATCGATGTCGAGCGGGCTCAGCGCGGGCAACAGCTCTTCCAGCGCGTCCAGGGCGTCTCCGCAAGCCCTTCCGTCGCCGAAGGCGCTCGCCGCCTCGACACACAATGCCAGCGCCCTGTCCGCCCCGGGTGCAAGACCCCGGGTCTCGCCGTGACGGGCGTCCCATGATTCATTCCGCGGCGCCGGGTCAGACATAGCCGGTGACGGCCATTTCAATCATGCAGAAGTAAAACTGCTCGGAGCGATACACGCAGCGCGGATCGTCCGGGTTGAAATGGGCGTACCACGCGGCCAGCGACTCCTCGTCCACGCGTCCCCTGACCTTGTCCCCCATCCATTCGCCGTTGGTGCGGATATAGGCGGCCAGATCCGGGTCGGCGGGTCCGGAACGCTGGATGACGTGTGTATCGCAGGTCACGTGGCGAAAGCCCTGGCGGCGGAACAGTCCCGGCATTTTCCGGCCGAAATAGTGGTCGAAATAAGCGCCTTCGGTCTGCTCTTCCGTCGCCCGCACGAGATGGTGCTGCACGAGAGAAAGAAGCCCCACATCCATCGGATACAGCAGAAAAGGCTCGCCGTCCCAGTTGCGGCCGATAATCCGGCTGCCGGGCCGGGTGACCCGCGTCATGCCTGCGACGATCGCCGAGGGGTCGGGAAGATAACAAAAGCAGTTGCTGAAGAACACGACGTCAAATGTCTCGTCCAGCGTCCCGATGTCCGAGAAATCCATCTTCCGGAAGCTGATGTCGTGGCCGGGGTGCGACTCCCCGGTGATTCTGCCGGCATGCGCCAGCAGATCGCTGTCGAAATCAATGCCGACGACTCGCCCGGACAGCCCCACGGTATCGGCGAGGAGCTGGGTCCACAGGCCCGGGCCGCATCCCAGGTCGAGAACGTGATCTCCGGGCTGAATATCCAGCTTGCGCAGAATCTCCTGGCGGTCCAGGAGCTTGACGCGGTGATGGAGCAGGAGCCAGTCCAGAGAGGACAACTCTATGCCGCCCTTGCCTTGCCGGGTAGCACTAACTTCTCCCATACCACAACCTCCCCAGAAATGGGTTTTGCTCGATTTTACATCCGGATTCGTGTCGTTTCCCC
>JBEPXV010000159.1:0-5588 GCA_041641695.1 Gammaproteobacteria bacterium
ATGAGCGGATATTGTGTATCGATCCCGCCGGCCGGCTGCGCTCGCGCGCCAACAGCGAAGGCCTGGTTCCGGTCATCGAGCGGAGCCTGGGCGGAGGTCCGGGCGACGACCCGGCGGCGGTGCTGCTCGAGGAAGGCGCAAACCGGCGACTGCACGCGTGGGCGGCGCCGCTTCAGAAAGAAGCGAACGGCGGGGACGACACCCTGGCAGTGGTGATCGTCTTTGATTCACGGCTCGGGCGAGCGTATACCTGGGACGCGCTCAGCACCCTGTACGGCCTGACGCGCAAGGAAACCAACATGGTCAATGCGCTGCTCCAGGGCCAGACCCTCGAGGACTACTGCGCCGCCAACTTCGTTACCGCCAACACCGCGCGCACCCACCTGAAGGCCGTATACCGGAAGACCGGCACCAACCGGCAGTCCGAGGTGGTTCGGCTGTTCGCGTCCATGTTCATGCCGCTGGAAGCGGGATAGCCCGGGCGCACCTCCGGCGGTGTCTACACCGCCGGGCAGGCGGCGCGGTATGATGCGGTGACATTCCGCCTCGACCGGTAACTTCCCATGGCTGACATCACCGCTGCTCGCTGCCGTGCCGCGCGCGGGCCGGGCGATCCTTGCGCCGGCCGCGCCTTTGACGCGTCGGACCGTCCCCGGTTGCCTGCCATGAGCATACTGCCGCGTCCACGGAACCGGTGACCGGTACGCCGACAATCATCCTGACGCCGGGAGAGCCCGCGGGCATCGGCCCGGATCTCGCAGTGCTCGCGCCGTGGGAAGGGCTTGACTGCCGCGTGGTGGTGGCGGCGGACCCGGACCTGCTGGCCGCCCGCGCCGCCCTGCGGGGCCGGGACATCGACTGGCCGGAGTATGACCGCCATGAGCGCCGGGCCGTTTCCATCCTGCCGGTATCGCTGGCGCATCCGGCCGCGCCCGGGAAGCTGGACCCGCGCAACGCCTCATATGTGCTGGAAACCCTGCAACGCGCCGCAGCGGGCTGCATGGAAGCGGAGTTCGATGCCCTGGTGACCGGGCCGGTGAGCAAGAGCGTCATCAACGACGCGGGGATTTCGTTTTCCGGCCACACCGAGTTCCTGGCCGCGCTGACCGGCGGGGCCAGGCCGGTGATGATGCTGGCGGCGGACGACCTTCGCGTGCCGCTGGTGACCACGCACTTGCCGCTGCGCGAGGTGGCCGACCGGATCACCGCGGACGCGGTCCGATCGGTGATCGAGATCACTCACCGCGACCTGGCGACCCGCTTCGGGATCGATTCGCCCCGGATTGCGGTATGCGGCCTCAATCCGCACGCGGGAGAAAGCGGACATATGGGGCGCGAGGAGATCGATATCATCGGTCCGGTCATCAAGGCGCTGGCGGCGGGGGGCATGACCGTGCGCGGCCCGCTGCCCGCGGACACCGTGTTTACCGTCGAGAGCAGCGCCCGCTACGACGCCATCGTCGCCATGTATCACGACCAGGGGCTGCCGGTGCTCAAGCGGACCGGATTCGGCCACGCCGTGAATATTACGCTCGGGCTGCCCATCATCCGGACGTCCGTGGACCATGGCACAGCCCTGGACAGGGCCGGAACCGGGACGCTCGATACCGGCAGCCTCCGGGCGGCGTTCGAGGCTGCGCTGAGGATGGCCGCCGCCCGGGACGGCAGGTGATGGTGGCGCAGCCTCCAGTTCGCAAGTCGCTGGGACAGCACTTTCTGCACCAGCGCAGCGTGATCGACGCCATCGTGCGGCAGCTCGATCCGCGGCCCGATGACGTGGTGGTGGAGATCGGACCGGGTCGCGGCGCCCTGACCGAAGTGATCGCGCCCCTGGTCAGGGCGCTGCACGTCGTCGAGATCGACCGCCGGCTGGCGGGGATTCTGGCGGAGGTGGATCGAGGCATCCCCAATCTCGTGGTTCACCACGAGGACGCGCTGAGCTTCGACTATTGCCGCGTCGCGAGCCGGATTCGCGTGGTCGGCAACTTGCCCTACAACATCTCGACCCCGCTGCTGTTCCGGCTGCTGGATCACGCAAGGTGCATTGAGGACATGTATCTGATGCTCCAGAAGGAGGTCGTGGACCGGATGCTGGCGGCGCCCGGCAGCAAGCGCTACGGTCGCTTGTCGGTAATGCTTCAGCAGCGCTGCCGCGGCGAGCTGCTGCTGCGGGTGGCGGCCGGCGCGTTCACGCCGCCGCCGAAGGTGGAGTCAGCGGTGGTAAGACTGGTACCGGAAAGCGTGCCGATGCACCCGGTTGCGGACACGGCGCATTTTGCCGAGCTGGTGAAAAGGGCGTTCGGGCAGCGCAGGAAGACGCTGCGCAATGCACTGAAGGGTCTGGTCAGCACGGAACAGCTCGAGGCGTGCGGTATTTCACCGGAGCGTCGTGCCGAGGAGATCCCGGTGGCGGAGTTCACCCGGCTGGCGAACGACACCGCGCCGCGCTGAGCCGTCGGTCCCGTCGCCGTGGGATGGATCGGGCGGGGCGCGTGGTTTCACCGGCGGCCCAAATCGTTATAATCGCCCGGTCCTGCCCGGTGGGGCTACACGGAAACCATCTCGTCCACAACATGCGGCCAACAAGAATCATATCCGTGGCACTGTGCGCCTTCGTGCTCGGCGCCGGCTCCGCCGGTGTCAACGCGGGCAATTTCAACTGCGCCGTGGTGTACGACGAGTTCGAAAGCCTGATGAACAAGCGCTTCCTTACCCAGCCTGGCGAGTTCGTGCAAACCTTGCCGGGGAGCATCTCGGCGGAGCAGTTCGAGGGCGTGTCCAGGGCGAACTTCCTGCTCTATCCGGCGCGCCAGGGGATGGGTATCGGAATCCTGAAGACCAACCAGAACATCCGCGCCAAGTTTCTGTTCCACTGGAGCCAGCCCATGGTCGATAACACGACGCACGTCATCATCGACGAGGTTGTGAAGTACGGCCGGGTGGAGGACGGCTATGCGCCCAGCCGCGTCGGACCGTTCCGGTTGAAGCCCGGAATGTCCATCGATCTCGACACCACGGAATACGTGCCGCAGGAGAGCATCCGGGACGAGGACGGTGCTGGAGCGGGCGACACCGGCGACCTGCTGTACGAGTCGGGTCCCGACGGCTCGGTGCTGCGCGCCGTCAACGGCGCGGAGGTGGAGTTCCCGCTCGAGACCATGTGCCAGGAGGGCAGCGCCTGACACGGGGCGCATGACGTCCGAGGTGAGGCCTGCGCGCCCCCGACCGCCGCGCAGGCCCCGCGCTCAGGTGCGATCGTGCAGCCCGGGCTCCAGCTCCACCATCTGCGCCTCGATCCACTCCTCGGCCGCGGCGTTGACCTGTTTGACGCGCTTGCCCGCGACGTCGATCGGCGGGCCGACCCGCACCTCGATGACCCCCCGACGCTTGAGGAACCCGCGCCGCGACCAGAAGCTGCCGGAGTTGTGCGCCACCGGCACCACCGGCACGCCTGCTTTGCCGGCGAGCATCGCCCCGCCGGGGTTGTAGCGGCCCTTCTCCCCGGGGGGCATGCGGGTTCCCTCGGGGAACACCACTACGTAACGACCCTCCGCCAGGCGCTCGGTGCCCTGCTTCACCACCCCGTCCAGGGCGCGCAGACCGGCCTTGCGGTCAATGGCAATGGGCCGGGTCGCGGCCAGGCCCCAGCCGAAAAACGGGATCCACAGCAGCTCCCGTTTGAGCACCCAGGCCTGGGCCGGGAAAATCTGCTGGTAGGCAATGGTCTCCCAGGCCGACTGGTGCTTGGACAGGATCACGCAGGGTCGGGACGGCAGGTTCTCCAGCCCCACGACCCGATGGGTCAGGCCGCAGGTGACACGCAGCCAGGCCACGATCATGCGGGCCCACCAACCGATGACATTGGAGCGGGTGACGGGCGGCAGCGGCGATACCGCCAGGGCGACCGGCGTGTAAACGATGGCCGTCGCCAGCATGCCGGTGAAGAAAATGAACGACCGGATCCATTGCACCATTGCCGGCAGCCGGCTCAGCGCACGATGGCGCGGCGTTCGTCGTCCAGCAAGTGGTGATCGACGAATGCCGCCAGGTCGTCGAAGACGGGCACCTGTTTCAGCCGCTCGTTGTCGCCGTCGCGGATCGCCTCCACGGTCCGCGCGCCCTTGCCGGTGCGCACCAGGACGGGCCTGGCGCCGGCGGCGACCGCGGCCTCGAGATCGCGGGCCGAGTCCCCCACCGCGGGGATGCCGGTGAGGTTCACCTTCAGGCGGCGGGCCAGCTCATGAAACATGCCGGGTTTCGGCTTGCGGCATTCGCAGCCGGCATCCGGGGCATGGGGACAGAACAGGACGGCGTCAATCTCGCCGCCCTTCTGGTTGATGAGCTCGAACATGCGCATGTTGATCTTGTTCATCATGTCCAGTGTATACAAGCCACGCCCCACCCCGGACTGGTTGGTGACGATCACCACGCGGTACTCGGCCCGGCACAGCCGCGCGATGGCCTCCAGGCTGCCGGGTATCGGCACCCATTTCTCCGGGGTCCTGATGTAGTCGGCGGCGTCCTCGTTGATGACCCCGTCGCGGTCGAGTATGGCCAGCCTCATTGTGCCTCCCGGCCCTGCCGCGTGGATATCTGCAGTTGGGATATGTCCGCCGCCTGCAGGAACAGGCGGCTCAGGCGCGACAGCAGGGCGAGTCGATTATCGCGCAGCGCCGTATCGTCCACCATGACCATTACCTCCTCGAAGAACCGGTCCAGGGGATTGCGCAGCCCGGCCAGCAGCCTCAAGGCCGCATCGTAGTCGCCGGACTCCAGCAGGGGCTCGATCTGGCGCTCCAGAGCCTGGGCCTGGTCATGCAGCTGCCGTTCCGCCGGGTCGGCCAGCCGTGACTGGTCGACCTCCGCGTCCTCGTCGTCGAATCCCGCCTTGCGCAGGATGTTGCGGGCCCGCTTGTTGGCCTCGGCCAGCGCACCGGCCTCCGGCAGGCTGCGGAACGCGGCCACCGCCGCCATCCGGGCGTCGAACTCGCTCACAGTGGCCGGCTCCACCTCCAGCACCGCGTTGAACACGCCGGCATCCACGCCTTCGTCCAGGTAGATACCCTTGAGGCGCTCCATCATGAAAGCGTACACCGCGTCGACCGTGTCGTCCGCACGCAGCGACTCGTCCAGCCGGTTGTTGGCGATCTGCAGCACCGCCCACAGCGGCACGCGGAGCCGCTGCTCCCTGAGAATGCGCAGCGCGCCCAACGCGGCCCGGCGCAGGGCGTAGGGATCCTTGTCCCCGGAGGGGCTTTCGCCGATGGCGAAGATGCCGGCGAGGGTATCCAGCTTCTCCGCCAGGGAAACCACGGTGCCCACCCGGGTCTGCGGCAGCTCGTCGCCGGCGTGGCGCGGCATGTAGACCTCGTCCATGGCCCGGGCCAGCTCGGGATCGGCCTTCTCATGCTCCAGCAGGCAACGGCCGGCGATGCCCTGCATCTCGGGAAACTCGAATACTGTCTCGGTCACCAGGTCGCAGCGCGACAGCCAGCCTGCCCGCGTGGCCTTGTCGGTGTCGGCGCCGGTGAGCAGGGCGATGTCGGAGGCCAGGGCGGCGACGCGCGCCGACTTGTCGTACATGCTGC
>JBEPXV010000160.1:0-5535 GCA_041641695.1 Gammaproteobacteria bacterium
TGTGGAACCGAGTTATCGCCAGCACGAGTATGACGTTGTGCTGTCGTAGCTGCTGCGTCCGTGCGGCGCGGCCATGCCGCTACGATTGCGGGTTGTCGCCCGGGTCGCCCTGGTCGCAGGCCCGGCTCACCGTCCTGTGAACCTGCTCCAGTTGGCGTTCCAGCGCCTCCGCCAGCTCCAGCGTCGAAGACAGGTCATCAATACAGCGGTCGAGCGCAGAGTCATGAAACAATTTCGAACCTCCCCTGGAGAAGGGTGCACGGATCAGTGTTTAATCTTAGCCACATGACCCCCGTTGTAAAACTTCTCCGGATCGGTGCTGTGTTACGTCGGATGAACGGACCCCCGGGCGGACCGGGTTCCCGGTACGGCGGCACCGCCGCGGTCCGGGCCGTGCCGGTCGGTGGTGCCACCACGCGGCGATGAAGCGCTTCGCCGTCACGTTGCTGCGGGTGTTCGCGTTTGCCACGGTGACCGGCGGTGTGCTTGTCGCTCTGGCGGCCGGTGCCGTGTGGCTCCTGCTGCCCAGGCTGGAGGACTACAAGCCCCAGGTCGAGCGCCTGGTGTCCAACTACGTGGGCCAGGAGATCAGCATCGCGGAGCTCGGCGGTGAGTGGGAAGGGCTCAATGTCATCCTGCGGGCCAGGGGCGTGCAGGTCGCGGCGGGCGAGCATCCCGGTTCGCAGATGCACTTTGGCGAGATGTACCTGTCGTTTCATCCTGTCGGCCTGTTCGAGCCCGGCAAGACATTCGAACGCCTGGAGCTGAAAGGGCCCACCATCGGGGCGGCCCGGCTGGCGGACGGAAGGATCCGGGTGGGCGATACGATTCTGGGCACGCCCCGCGGCACGCTGCGGCGCCTGCTGCAGGGCCGTAACCTTGTCATCACGGACGGCACCTTCGTGTGGCGGGACGCCCTGGCGCCCGAAGAGGGCCTGCAGATTGACGATGTCGAGCTGCATATCCGCTCGCAGGGCGAGCGCCGGCGCTTCGCGTTTACCGCCTCGGCGCCCGGGGAGCTGGTGCAGCGCCTGCGCGGCAACGGGAGCTACGATCCGGCGACGGTCGGCGCCGGGACCTGGACCGCCGACGTCAACGTGTCCTTCGAGCAGTTGGACCTCGACCGGATCCCGGCGGCGGTCCAGGAACACCTTCCCTGGAAATCACGCGGGCGGATTGACAGCAGTATCCACGTGACGTGGCTGCGGGGCGAGCTCACCATGGCGTCCGCGGATCTTACCGCCCGCGACTTCGTCATACCGTATGCCAGGGACAAGACACCGCTGGCGGCAACCCGGTTCTCGAGCTCTCTGGTCTGGCGGCGTTCCGACGATGAATGGCGCCTGGTATTCCTCGACCCGGAAATAGTACTGGATGAAAAGTCGGTGTCGGTCTCGCGGTTCGAGGTGGAACGCCGCGACACGGAACGGATCTACGCGGCCCGGGACGCGAACGTGCAGGACCTTCGCGAGGTGATCGACAAGCTGGACATCGAGCTGCCCTGGAAAACACTGATAGACGATCTGCAGCCGCGCGGCAGCTTCTCACGGGCGACACTGGCCCTGACCGGGCCTTACCTGGACGCCCGCTACTGGCGCTTCGAAGGCGACTTTCGCGGCGTGGGTTGGCAGGCCCAGGAACGGTATCCGGGGGTACAGGGGCTGGATGGCCGCCTGAGCGCCGACGAGGACGGCGGAGAGCTCGCCCTGGCGTCCCGGGACCTGACAGTGGATGCCGCCGGGACTCTGCGCGGGCCCATCGAGCTCGACCGCGTCGAAGCCAGTGTCGAGTGGCACCGGTGGGGCGGGGACTGGGTCGTGGACGTCGGTGACGGCGAGCTGAGCAACGAGGATCTGCAGCTGACGGACATCAACTTGTACACGCGTCTCCATGAGGATGCCTTGACATCGCCGTACGTGCTGGCCCGGCTGCGCGTGCCGCGCGCCGACATCAGCGCCCTGCGTGATTACCTGCCGGTGAACAGGATGACGGACAAACAGGTGCAATGGCTGGATCAGGCCCTGGCCGGCGGCGAGATAAGCGACGGACGCTTCTACCTGAACGGGGCGCTCGACGCGTTTCCCTACGACGACGGCCGGGGCGAGCTTAAGGCAAGCGCCCGGGTTACCGGCGGCCTGCTGAATTACCATGAGAAGTGGCCCGACCTCGATGCGCTCGACGGCACCATCGAGCTCGAGGGTGCCCGGTTCGAGGCGCGTATCCGCGGTGGAAAGCTGATGCGGTCGTCCATCGACCACGCCCGTGTCTGGAGCGATGACTTCTTCCGCCGCGACCGCAGGCTGTTCATCCAGGGCGACCTCGCCGCGCAGGCCGACGATGTGGTGAATTTCCTGCGTCGTGGACCGCTGATCAAGGAACCGCCGCCGCCCCACCGCACCATGGCAGCGGCGGGCTCGGGCACCCTGGGGCTGATGATCGAGCTGCCCTTCACCCGGCTGAAGGAGGAAAGCCGTGTGCAAGGCCGTTACGTGTTCGAGGATGTAGCCGTGGAGGTGGCCGACGGGATCGAGTTCACGGAGCTGGCGGGCACGGTCCGTTTTACCGAGGAAACCGTCGGGGGCGAGGGCGTGACCGGGAGCCTGCTCGGCGGGCCGGTCCGGGCCGACGTAACCACCGTCGAGCCGGGCCGGCCGATGACGTTCGCCATCACGGGCACGGGAGAAACCGAAGGGTCGCGGCTGACCCCGGTCATCGGATCGGCCATGGCCTCGCAGCTGGCCGGGTCGGCCCGCTGGAAGGGTCGGTTCGTGGGGGGGGCGGGCATCAACCGGCTCGACGTCAGCAGCGACTTGAATGGCATGGAGATTAATTTTCCCGCTCCGCTGTGGAAGGCGTCGGACGGGTCCGGCGGCATCGAGGTTCATGTCGCCTTCGACGACGACCGTCGACGAATCACCCTGGACCTCGAGAACCGACTCAACGGCGAGCTGCATTACGACCGGGAAAGTGACATGTCGGTTTTGCAGCGTGGTGTCCTGAATCTCGGGGCGAGTCGCGAGCTGCCGGACCGTGAGCTGGCGGTGGCGGTCCGGGCAGATGATCTCGACATGGACCAGTGGATCAGCGAGATCAACCGGCTGCGGCGGCACCAGGAACGTGTGGAGACGGCGGGCTCGCAGCGCGATGCCCTGTTCGATCACCTTCGACACCTGGCTATCGCCGCCGGCAACGTGCGGTACCTGAACCGCGAGCTCGGGGCGGTCGAGATCCGGGCCGCCTCCGGCGACGGTCGGGACTGGACGGCGGAGCTCGCCGGGATGCGCCTGGAGGGCGAGGCGCGTGTACGGCTCGACCCCGAGCCCGCCCGCTATGAGCTCGATATGGACTACCTGCACTGGCCACGCCGCGTCGAGGCCGCGCGGGCGTCCGCCTACGAAGCACCCCCGGACCCGTCGCAGTTCGCGCACCTGTCCATCAATGCCGGCGATTTCCGGTTCGGCGACATGCAGTTTGGGAACCTGGAGCTCCGGGCCGGGCCGCAGGCGGACGCCTGGGTCATCCGGCGCCTGACTCTGGCGCAACCGGCGCTCGATATTGAAGCCCAGGGGCGGTGGACGGCCGACCGGGCCGGCATGCACCGGACGGCCGTGAACATGACGGCGCGAATCCCCGACCTGGGCGGCGCGCTGACACAGCTCGGCCTCGAGGATCAAGTCGCCCAGGGCAAGGCGGCGCTGGACGCCGATCTGAGCTGGCTGGGTGAGCCCGGTGATTTCAGCCTCGGTGGGCTCAGCGGGAACCTGGCATTCGATGCCGAAGACGGGCGCTTTTTGAAACTGGATCCAGGCTCTGGTAGGTTGCTCGGGCTGTTCAATGTCGAAACGCTCGCCCGGCGCCTCAAGTTCGATTTCACGGACGTGTTCAAGAAAGGCCTGGCATTCGACCGCATCAATGGCGAAGCCGGAATCACCTCGGGCCGGCTGCAGACCGACGGCATATACATCATCGGCCCGGCGACGCTGCTCGAGCTGGACGGGTCCACGCACCTCGGCGACGAGACGTATAATCTGACGGTTACGGTTGCGCCCCGGCTCGGGGCGAATCTCAGCCTGGCCGGCGCGCTCGCGAACCCCGCAGCCGGGGTCATGATCTTCGTGGTGCAGAAATTGTTTCAGAAGCAGATGGCCAACCTGATTCATTACAAGTATCAAGTTACCGGTGACTGGAGCGACCCCCGGGTCGAGGCCGTGGAGCGCCAGGGGCCGGGCCGTGAATCGCGCGAGGCGTTCAGACCGTGATGCCCACCGTGGGAATGACCCGGGCCGGACTTATCGCGGCGCTGCTGACCTGCCTGTGGGCGGGGCCCGCGCGGGCAACGGAGTACATCTCCCGGGACGAATGGCCCGTCATCCAGCGCGGCATACAGGTCACCCAGTACGCGCGGATCGCCGGCGTGGTCGATGCGTTGGATCGCACCGAAGGGGCGGATATTGTCATACTGCATCCGGGCGGCGCGGCCGGACATGATTGGGCTATGGAGATCCGTGACTGGCTCGTGGCGCTGGGTGTACCGAGCGGTATGATCACCCTGCGGCCCGGCTCCGGGGTGCCGGGGGCCATCGGGCTCCAGGTGGAAGAGCAGGGATACCGGTAGAGAGAGGCGATGGTAATGCGGATCGCAGCAGCGCAAATGAACTCCTCCGATGACCCGGACGCCAATCTGGCGCTGGCGGCGCGGCTGATCGAGTCGGCCCGGCAGCAGGACGCTTCGCTGGTGGTGCTACCGGAGAATTTCTCCGTTATGCCGGCCACTGAGAAGGACCGCCAGGCGTTCGCGGAGCCGGAGGGCGACGGCCGGGTACAGGCGTTTCTCGCCGATCAGGCCCGGACCCAGGGAATCTGGGTCATCGGCGGCACCGCACCGATCCGGGCGCGGGACGGGGTGCGCATCAGGGCCGCGTGCCTGGTGTTCGATCCCGCGGGCCGGCCCGTGGCGCGATACGACAAGATTCATCTGTTCGATGTCGAAGTGAGCGACGGCGAGTCCTACCGCGAGTCCGATGCTTTCGAGCCGGGGAGCGCCGGGGACGACAATATCGTGTGCGTGGATACTCCCGTCGGTCGGATCGGGCTGTCGGTCTGTTATGATGTCCGGTTCCCGGAGATGTATCGTCGCCTCGTGGATGCCGGAGCCCGGATTCTCAGCTGCCCGTCGGCGTTCACCGCCACGACCGGACAGGCTCACTGGGAGCCGCTTCTGCGCACCCGGGCCATCGAGAACCAGTGCTACGTGGCGGCGCCGGGTCAGTGGGGCGACCACGCGAGCGGTCGCCGCACCCATGGCCACACTATGATCATCGACCCCTGGGGCCGGGTGCAGGCGCGAAGGGAGACCGGCGACGGCGTGATCGTCGCCGACGTGGACCTGGAGGCGCTCGAGGACATCCGGCAAAGGTTCCCGGCGCTCTCCCACAGGCGGCTGGGCGCGTAACGGGACGGCCGCGGCTTTCCTGAAACATTCGGCATCCATTCAACCAACCGGGGCGACCCCGGGAGGAATCATTGACAGACTCA
>JBEPXV010000161.1:0-5518 GCA_041641695.1 Gammaproteobacteria bacterium
ATTCAGCGCGAGGAATGGGTCGAGCAGGCCAGAAAACTTACCAGTGGATAACACCGCGTAGAGGCATCGAACACTTATGGCCATAACAGCCAGCATGGTTAAAGAGCTCCGCAGCCGGACCGGCGCGGGCATGATGGAATGCAAGAACGCGTTGGCGGAAGCCGACGGCGACATGGAGGCCGCGATCGAGGCGTTGAGAAAGAAGGGTGCCGCCAAGGCCGACAAGAAGGCCGGGCGGGTCGCCGCCGAGGGGGTGGTGCTGTCGGCGCTGAGCTCCGATCAGGCCACCGGCGTCCTCGTGGAAGTGAACTGCGAAACCGATTTCGTGGCCAAGGACGACAATTTCCAGACTTTTGCCGGGGGCGTGGCGCGCACCGTGCTGGAACAGCGGCCCGCGGATGTCGAGGCGCTGGCGGGGCTTCAGCTCGCCGGCGGCGACCAGACCGTCGAGGAGGCGCGCGTCGACCTGATCAACAAGATCGGCGAGAAGGTCTCGGTACGCCGCTTCCAGATCCTGGAGGCGCCCGAGGGCGCCCGAATCGGCGCCTACACCCACGGCAACCGCATCGGCGTGCTGGTGGCGGTCGAAGGCGGCCGCGAGGACCTGGGCAAGGATCTGGCCATGCATATCGCGGCCAGCCAGCCCCAGTACATCAGCCGGGATGACGTGCCGCAGGAGACCCTTGAAGCGGAGAAGGAGATCTTCGCCGCCCAGGCGAAGGAAAGCGGCAAGCCCGACGATATCGTGGAGAAGATGGTCCAGGGGCGGCTGCAGAAGCATCTCAACGAGATCACGCTGCTCGGACAGCCGTTCGTGAAGGATCCCGACCAGTCAGTCGAGAAGCTGTTGAAGGCCGAACGGGCCAGCGTGCTGGCGTTCCATCGCCTCGAAGTCGGACAGGGCATCGAGAAGCGCGAGGATGATTTCGTCTCGGAAGTGATGGCCCAGGCCCAGGGCGACTAGGGTGCCGCAACCCGTTTACCGCCGGGTGCTTTTGAAGCTCAGCGGCGAGGCGTTGAGCGGGGAACAGGGTTTCGGCATAGACACGGCAACGCTGGATTTCGTTTGCCGGGAGATCGCCGCGGTCGCGGAGCTGGGCGTGGAGCTGGGCATAGTGATCGGCGGCGGCAATTTCTTCCGCGGCGTGCAGGCCCAGGAATCGGGTATCGAGCGGGCGCCCGCGGACTACATGGGCATGATGGCGACGGTGATCAACGCCATCGCCATCCAGCAGGCGCTGCAGAAATCCGGCGTCGAGACCCGGGTGCAGTCGGCCATTCCGATGTCGCCGGTCAGCGAGCCCTACGTGCGGGAGCGTGCCATGAAGCACCTGCGCAGCGGGCGGGTCGTCATATTCGCGGCGGGCACCGGCAACCCGTTCTTCACCACGGATACCGCGGCGAGCCTGCGGGCCGTGGAAACCGGGGCCGAGGTGCTGCTGAAAGCCACCCAGGTGGACGGCGTTTACGATACGGACCCCAAGCATGACCCCGGCGCGGTGCGCTATCATCGAATCAGCTACTCGCAGGCACTGGAGAGGCAGCTCAAGGTGATGGACGCCACCGCCTTCGCGCTGTGCCAGGAGCACGATATGCCGCTGCGCGTATTCGCGATGAACCGGCCGGGGGAGCTGAACCGGGTGATTATGGGGGAAGACGTGGGAACGCTGGTATCGAACGAGGTGAATGATGACTAAAGAGGGCATTGTCAAAGACGCGCGCGCGCGGATGAAAAAGAGCATCGAGGCGGTCAGCGAGGAGCTGGCGAAGATCCGCACCGGGCGGGCCAACACCTCGCTGCTGGATCACATCACGGTTGAGTACTACGGCAACCCGACGCCGCTCAACCAGGTGGCTACGGTGAGCGTCCTGGATGCCCGCACCCTGTCGGTGAATCCCTGGGAGAAGAAGATGATCCCGGTCGTGGAGAAGGCCATCCAGGAAGCCGACCTGGGGCTGAACCCGGCATCCGCCGGTGAGGTGATCCGGGTGCCGCTGCCGGCGCTCACCGAGGAGCGCCGCAAGGAGATGAACAAGCTGGTTCGCCAGGAGGGGGAGAACGGCAAGGTCGCGATCCGCAACATCCGCCGGGACGCCAATGCCCACCTGAAGGAGCTGATGAAAAACAAGGAGATCGCCGAGGACGAGGAGAAGAGGGCGCTCGACGAGATACAGAAGCTCACGGATGACAACGTGGCGAAGATCGACGAGATGCTCGCGGAAAAAGAAAAACAAATTCTCGAAGTGTGAAACTACACTCCAGACGATAATACCGATACAAAGGGATCCTTCCCATGGCCGACGACAGGCAATTTCCAAGCTCCACCGAAGAAATCCCGGACAACGGACAGATTCCCAACCACGTCGCCATCATCATGGACGGCAACGGCCGTTGGGCGAACAAGCGGGGCCTGCCGCGGATCGCCGGCCACCGGCAGGGACTGGAGTCCGTCCGCGCCGTCGTCAAACGCTGCGCCGACCGCGGCGTGCGGTACCTGACCCTGTTCGCCTTCTCCAGCGAGAACTGGCGCCGCCCGCCCACCGAGGTCAACCTCCTCATGGACCTGTTCACCAATGCCCTGGAGAGCAAGGCGCGGCGCCTGCATGAGAACCAGGTCCGCCTGCGGGTGGTGGGCGACTTGTCCAGGTTCCGCTCGCGAATCCGCATGCTGGTACAGCGCGCCGAGACCCTGACCCAGGACAACCGCAGCCTCAATCTGACCATCGCCGCCAACTACGGCGGTCGCTGGGACATCGAGCAGGCCTGCGCTGCCGTGTGCCGCAAGGTCGCGGCCGGCGAGCTGTCCCAGGAGGATGTGACCTCTGCCACCATCGAGGCCCACCTGAGCACGCGCTTCCTTCCCGAGCCGGACCTGTTTATCCGGACCGGCGGCGAGCAGCGGATCAGCAACTTCCTGCTGTGGCAGCTGGCGTACACCGAGCTGTACTTCACCGAGACGCTGTGGCCCGAGTTCGATGACGCGGCCTTCGACGAGGCGCTGGCGTCGTTTGCCAGGCGCCAGCGTCGCTTCGGCCAGACCGGCGAGCAGGTACAGGGTTCCCGAAAAATCAATAATGCTTAGAAACCGGGTGCTGACGGCGGCGATCCTGGCGCCGCTGTTCGTGCTCGGTGTGCTGATGCTCCCCGGCGGCTATTTCGCCATACTGCTGGGGCTTGTCGTGCTGGCGGGTGCCTGGGAGTGGACCGGCCTGGCCGGGTATCCCCGGAATCTTTCCAAATGCGGCGCGGTCGCCGGCACCGGCTTGTTGATGGTGGTGGTGTTCCTTTTTCGTGAAAGCGTTGCCGAGTCCCTGCTGATTCTGGCCTGCGCCGCCTGGCTGACGCTCGCCGTAGTCCTGTTCCGCCGCCGCGCCCGCGACCTGGTCCGCTGGCCGGCGGCAGCCCGGCTGTTGAGCGGCGCCTGCGTTCTGGTGCCGGCCTGGCTGGCGGTCGGCACGCTGCAGTACGTCGAGCCGCAGGCGGCCCTGATGCTGTTTCTGCTGGTCTGGGCCGCGGATACCGGCGCCTATTTCGTCGGGCGGCAATGGGGAAGACGCCGGCTGGCACCCGCCATCAGCCCCGGCAAGACGCTGGAAGGCGTCCTGGGAGGGGCCGCGGCAACCGTGCCGGTTGCCGCATTGTTTGCCCTCGGGTGGGAGCTCACCGCCCCGGCCTGGCTCGGCCTGACGGCGTGGAGCCTGTTCGTGGCTCTGGTGTCGGTGACCGGAGACCTGTTCGAGAGCAACTGGAAGCGACTCGCTTCCATGAAGGACAGCGGCGGTCTCCTGCCGGGGCACGGCGGTGTGCTGGACCGGATCGACAGCATGACCGCCGCGGCGCCTTTCTTCGCCCTGGGCTGGCTCTGGTGGTTCGCTTCAGTGCCCACGTGATAAGGTGCATGGGATTCTTCAATCCCGAGACCCAGGCCCCGGTTCCCTGTCTACCAATCCCTAGTCGCGAGTCACGCATCACGAGCCCATGACCGATTTTCTGTTCAGCATCGCCGGATTCATCCTGGCCATCGGCCTGCTGGTGGCCGTGCACGAGTTCGGGCATTTCTGGGTGGCGCGCCGCCTGGGTGTCAAGGTCCTGAAATTCTCCATTGGCTTCGGCAAGCCGTTGTGGTCGCGTCGGGGCCGTGACGGCGTCGAGTATGTCATAAGCGCCCTGCCGCTCGGCGGCTACGTCAAGATGCTCGACGAGAACGAGGATCCTGACATCCCCGAGGACCAGGCGCACCGGGCGTTCAACCGCCAGGCATTGTGGCGGCGCACCGCGGTGGTGTTGGCCGGTCCGGCGTTCAATTTCCTGTTCGCCTTCGTGGCGTACTGGTTCGTGTTCATGGCAGGTATCGACGGCGTCAAGCCCGTGGTCGGCGCGGTGGCGGACGGCTCCCTGGCGGAGCGGGGCGGATTCCGCGTCGGCGACGAGATCCTCACCATAGACGGCAAGGAGACGCGCAGCTGGAACGAGCACCGCTTGTACCTGTTCAACCAGGCACTGGCGCGCAACCAGGTCCCGGTGCGGGTGCGCACGCCCGACGGCGATACCGCGATGCGCCAGCTCTACCTGGACGAAGTGCCCCTGAGCGAGCTGGATGCCGGTCTGCTCGAGCGCGGCGTCGGTCTGTACGGGTACATGCCCGAGATCCCGCCGGTGGTCGGCGGTATCCAGGAGGGCTCCCCTGCCGAAGCCGCCGGGCTGCAGGAGGGAGACCGGATCGTCGCGGTGGGCGAAGAGGCGGTGGGCGACTGGCGCGCCCTGGTGGAAGCGGTGCAGCCGCTGGCCGGCGAGACCACCACGGTGGTACTGGAGCGGGACGGCGAGCGCCGCGAAGTGCGGCTGCGGCCGGAGGCGGTCGACACTCCGGACGGGCCCATCGGGCGTATCGGCATCTCGCCCCGGCCGGTGTCCCTGCCGGACGAGTACCGGGTGCACATGAGCTATGGCCCGGTGGAATCGGTGGCCCGAAGCGCCGGAAGTGTATGGGTGATGTCGGTGCTGACGTTGAAGATGCTCGCGAAGATCGTCACTCTGGAGGTGTCGGCGAAAAACATAAGCGGACCGTTGACGATTGCACAGTTCGCCGGAGACACCGTTCAGATCGGCTGGGACCGTTTCTTTCTGTTCCTGGCGATCGTCAGCATCAGTCTTGGCGTGCTCAATCTGCTGCCGATTCCAGTATTGGACGGCGGGCACCTGTTGTACTACGCGATGGAGGCCGTGACGGGCTCGCCGCCTTCACAACAGGTCATGATCTGGGGACAGCAGATCGGGCTGGCGATGCTGTTCATGCTTATGAGTTTGGCTTTCTATAATGATATAGTCCGGCTGCTGCAGTGAACGGGGACCCACTGTCGCTGACTGCCACCATCGCGACCAGACAGGCATTAAAATGAAAAAATTCTATTTGGGACTGATTCTTCTCCTCGGTTTCGTGTTTCCAGTCCAGGCGATAGAGCCCTTCGTGGTGGAAGATATCCAGGTGGAGGGGCTGGAGCGGGTGTCCTCGGGCAC
>JBEPXV010000162.1:0-5502 GCA_041641695.1 Gammaproteobacteria bacterium
CCATTGGGCCGGTGAAAACCCGGGGCGATGACTCTTGTGGTGCGCACGACGAGCCCCGGCTGGTTGACGTGGGCGCTTCGGCAGCTAAAATGAATAGTGATTCACGATTCATGAATCGATATTCACTGTCATCGAGACACCCGCCTTGACCGTCGCAGCCGCCCGTATTGAGAAACTGACCGAGACCAGGCAGCGCATACTGGAGGCCGCGCGCGAAGCGGTCGCCCTGAACGGCTGGCGGAATGCGCAGGTCGCGCATATCGCCGCGCGGGCGGGCGTGGCCACGGGCACCGTTTACCGCTATTTCAATTCCAAGGCCGACCTGTATGCCGAGGTGCTGGGGCTGGTTTCCCGGCGCGAGATCGAGGTCGTAGCCGCCGTCGTCGACGGCGACGGACCGGCAGCCCGGCGACTGGTGGACGCGATCCACGCGTTTGCGCGGCGTGCCATGCGGGGTCGCCGACTGGCGTACGCGCTGCTCGCCGAGCCGTGCGAGCCGGAGATCGATGCCGCGCGGCTGAAATACCGCGCGGCCCTCGCCGACCAGGTCGCCCGCTTGATCGAGCAGGGCATCGCCGACGGCGAGTTCATCGAGGTGGATCCCAGGCTGGCGGCCTCCTGCGTCACCGGCGCATTCATGGAGGCTCTGGTCGGCCCCCTGGCGCCGGAAACCGAGCCGCATTCCCGGGCGGCCCAGACGGCCGCCCGAAACATCGCGGGGCTCGCGGCGCGCATGCTGTTCCGGCAAACGGCGCCCGGGCCCGACTCCCCCATCGGAGGACCAATACCATGAACAAAGCCACTGGCACGCTCGAAGACGCGCCCGTCACCGATCCGCACGCCACCCACGAAGTTCGCAACCAGGCGGATCCGGCGGTCGGCTTCAATGCCTTCGACGACGACCGCGCCCTCAGGGAAGTGGTGAGCCGACATGCCCCCTGGGCCGCGCCGAAATGCTCGGCGCTCGGCGCCAAGGCGGGGGATGAGACGGTGCAGGACGCCGCCCGCCTCGCCAACGAAAACGAGCCGGCGCTGCGCAGCCACGACCGCTTTGGCAACCGCATCGACTGGGTCGAATTCCACCCGGCCTGGCACGAGCTCATGACTCTCGCCTACGGACACGAGGTGCACAGCCTGGCCTGGACGGCGGAGCAGCCCAATGGCCACTTCGCCCGCGCGGTCCTCAGCTATATCTGGAACCAGATCGAGAACGGCGTCGGCTGTCCCGCCGGCATGTGCTACGCGGCGGTGGCCGGCTTTGACGGTAAGCCGGAGTTCGATCTTTGGCGCGAGCGCACCGTGGCCGCCGACTACGATCCGCGCCGGCTGCCGATCGAATCCAAGCGGGCGGTCATCATCGGCTACGCCATGACCGAGAAGCAGGGCGGCTCGGACCTGCGCGAGACACAGACTACGGCGCGGTTCATCGGCAGCGGCGCGCAAGGCGATGCCTACACGATCACCGGCCACAAGTGGTTCTGCTCGGTGCCGGTCTCCGACGGCTTCTTCACCCTGGCACAGACCCGCTCGGGGGTGAGCTGCCTGTTCGTGCCGCGAGAGCTGCCTGACGGCGGCCGGAACCGTTTTCTGATCCAGCGTCTCAAGGACAAGTGCGGCAACCGTTCCAATGCATCCAGCGAGATCGAGTACCGGGATACCTGGGGCCTGCTGGTCGGTGAGGAAGGCCACGGCATCCGCGAGATCCTGTCCCACGCCCACCTTACCCGGCTCGACTTCGCGGCCGGCTCCGCCGGCCTGATGCGCCAGGCTCTGAGCCTGGCCCTGACCCACACCCGGACCCGCAGCGCCTTCGGCTGTCCGATCGCCGACCTGCCCATGCAGCGCAACGTGCTGGCGGACCTGGCGCTGGACAGCGAGGCGGCCATGCTCGGCGCCCTGAGGGTGGCCCGCGCCACCGACGGCATGGACAGCGACGACCACGAGCGCCTGCTCTCCCGGGTGGCCACCCCGGTATTCAAGTTCTGGAACTGCCAGCGCGCCCCGTATTTCGTCTACGAGTGCGTGCAGGCACACGGCGGCAACGGATTTGTTCTGGAGAACCCGGTCGCGCGCCTCTACCGCGAGGCGCCGCTCAACTCTATCTGGGAGGGCACTTCCAACATGATGTGCCTGGACGTGCTGCGCGCCATGCGCAAGGAGCCTCGCTGCGCCGACGCATTCATCGACGAGCTGCGCCGCCACCGGGGCGCCAGCCGCGTGTTCGACCAGAGCGTGGACCGCCTCGCCGACCGGCTCGGACGCGGGGACGATGACGAAGGCGCCGCCCGGGAGCTCGTCACGCGCATGGCGCTGGTATTGCAGGCCGGAGAGATGCTGGAGCACAGCCCGACGGAAATGGCCGAGCTGTTCATCCATACCCGGCTCGGCGGCGAATGGACAGGCGTCTACGGCACCCTGCCCCGCTCCGACACCCTGCCGGCCATCGTCGAGCGCGCCACCGTGCGGCCGGCGGTCAACCGCTAGCGTGCCCGGAATCGCCATAAGGAGACACAGGTGAGATACGTAAAGCTCGGAACCGCCGGCCCCGAAGTCTCGGCTATCGCCCTCGGCTGCATGAGCTTCGCCGGGTTCTATGGCCCGACCGATCTTGAAGAGAGCTTTGCCTGCCTGGACGCCGCGCGCGACGCCGGAATCAACTTCCTCGACACCGCCGAGCTGTATGGACGGGGCCGCTCGGAAGAAATCATCGGCGCCTGGCAGAAGGATCGCGGCCACCGCTTCCATATCGCCACCAAGGGCGGGATCATCATCGGCGGCCGGCGGGGCGAGCACGACAACTCCGAGCCGTACCTGCGCCGGTCACTGGAAGGCTCGCTGCAACGCCTGCAGGTGGACCAGGTGGCGCTGTATTACGTGCACCGCCGGGACTGGTCGATTCCGATCGAGAAAGTGACCGAGACCCTCGAGAAGTTTCGCGAGGAGGGTTTGATCGGCGGATTCGGCTACTCGGAGATAGCCCCGTCGTCACTGCGCCGGGCGGCGAGCGTCGCGCCGGTCGCCGCGGTGCAGAACGAGTACTCACTCTGGACCCGCTACCCGGAGCTCGGGTTGATCCGCGCCTGCCGGGAGCTCGGCACCACCTTCGTCCCCTTCTCGCCCCTGGCGCGCGGCATGTTCGGGGAGAAGCGCCTGGACCCGGACGAATTCGGCGCCAACGATTTCCGCCGCGGCACGCCGCGGTTCGTGGAGCCGAACTTCACCTGCAACGCCGACCAGATCACCGCCTTCAGGGAGTTCGCCCACAGACGCGGCTGGACAACCTCCGCGGCGGCCATCGCCTGGATTCTCGACCAGGGGGATCACCTGGTGCCGATCCCCGGTACCCGCAGCGCCGCGCACCTGAAGGAATGGGCCGGCGCCTGCGATATCGATTTCACCGACGCCGACCGGGCCGAGATCGACCGCCTGCTGCCGCCGGGCTTCGCGCACGGCGACCGCTACTCGGATGCGCAGATCGTGGGGATCGAGCGTTACTGCTGACCCCCGCTGTCCCGCAATCACTGCCCGGGGTTGCGATCACAGCTACGGTTTCGGCCATGGATATCACGAAACGAACGTTCCTTCTCCCTCCGGGAGAAGGACAGGATGAGGGGTCAAGGACATACATAAAGGGGATGGCGCGGTTCGTTACCACTCCTTTATTCTGAGGCTTCAGTCGTAAAGGACGACGCATCGTACCTCGATGCTCTGCCGGTCCGGGGCACCGGCGGGGGTTGCCGGATCGCTGAACGCGCTGTGGAAGCTGAAGGTGCAGGGCGTATCGCCGCTGCCGGCGTCGGCGTGCGCCCCGGCGGACCGGGCGAAGGCGCCCGCGGAATCCCACTGCTTGATCAGAATCACCTCGTCCCGCGTGATGGACGGGTAATACCACCATTCGTGACGGAGCGCGTACTTCGCGAAGTAGTTCTCGCCAATACGGTCGTGATAGTGAATTTCGAAGACCACGAGATCCTCCGGCAACACGCTGCGCCCGTCGCACAACGCCAGGGGATCACTCAGCACGGGTGAGCGATCGATATTGCGCCAGACATTGATGAGGGCGAACCGCCGGTCATCTTCCAGGGCGCGGGTCACGACATCGGCGGGCAGCAGCGACTCTCCCTCGCCGAGGACGGACCGCAGCGTGTCATTCACGCCGGGCGGTCGCGCCAGGTCACGCAGCCGCTGTGGCGCGCTCACCAGGGTGTAGTCGCCGTGCACGACGTGGATCGGCCCCTGCACCCGCTGGCCGCCGGCGACGCGCTGGCCGCCGTCCCTGCCCTCGGCCCAGCGGATATTGTGATCGAAGGCGTATACGCGGGCTGCATTCGTTGCCTGTCTCACTATCGCGGCGCACTCCGGATAATACTCGTGTACAACCTGCCGGTGATCGAAAAACCGGATGTCGGGGCGCTGCAGGGGGCGGTGGCGCAGCTCGAAGCCGTTGGCCTCGATATTGTGCCGCCCGGGTTCTTCCGGGCGCCGCGCGTCACCGATGACAACGTCCCGTTCTTCCATCACCGCGCCGTGGTACGCGTCGTCGTTGCCGTCGCGGTCCCGGCGGGTAAAGACCGCGCCGTTGCGATACAGGGAGGACGCCACGGATGGCGCCAGATAGGCAAGTCGCGCGTCGACTCCACGTTCCGTCATGACGGGAAGAATACACCGCGCGTCCACGACAGGTGAAACCCGATCGGGACCGGGCCGGCCAGCATGCTCACTTCGGTCATCCTGTCCGACTCCTTTGGCTCCCGGCGCGCTTCCGAGGCGTGCCCCGCATGGAAAAGTGTCAAGCGCGGGCCGGTTTTCGTCCCCGCAGCAGTTGAAACCCGTCCAGTACCGTCACGTGAATCTGCTCCAGACCCGCGGCCTTCAGCCACGCCCGCGCCTCGTCCACCGGATGGCTGCGGCCCGCTCTGGTGTAAAACAACGCGGTCAAGCCGAAGAACACCGCATTCTCCGGATCCTGGCCGTACTGATCGAGAAACATATCCTTGAGCACGATGTAGCCGCCGGGGGCGAGGACGTCGGCCGCCCGCTCGACGAGCAGACGGTTGACCTCCCCCGCCTCCCCGTGGACCACGTTCGACAAAAACACCAGATCGTAAGGCCCGCCCAGGTTGGCGTCCCGCTCGCGAAAGTCGCCGCCGATGTATGTCAGCGCGTCGCCGTGCCGCTCGCGGGCGTAGTGGATCACGTAGGGAAAGTCGAACAGGGTGGCCGCGTAGCCGGCGTCGGCAAACAGTCGCGCATAGCGACCGTGCCCCCCGCCCAGGTCCAGAATGGCGGCGTCTCGCGGCAGCAACGGCGCGAGCCACTCATGCGCCTGACGGGCGCTGTCCTCGCTGCGGCGGTAGAGCATGTCCAGGAAACGCGCGGTCTGCGCCGGGTCGTCCGCGCGCGTGCCGCCGTCGGTGCTCTTGTCTCCCTGCTCACCGCGGATCGGCCCGCCTTGCTCGAGCACCTCCATCATCCGGGCCTGGTCCTGCAGAAACTCGAAGT
>JBEPXV010000163.1:0-5495 GCA_041641695.1 Gammaproteobacteria bacterium
GCATCATTGCATTTGCCGCGGTTTTTGCCCTGACCCTGTGGGGCGGAACTGCGTCCGCGGAATTTACACCCAAGTCCCAGTACAACCTGTCCGTGGTGGTCGGGCCCCAGTTCGACTGGGGGCTGGGCGCGGAGCGCTTCGCGGACCTGGTCCGCGAGAAGACCGACGGACAGATCGATATCAAGGTGTTCTACGGGGGCGAGCTGTTCAAGGGCGAGCAGACCTCCGAATTCCAGCTGATGGCGCGCGGCGGCATCGACTTCGCATTCGGATCCACCATCAACTGGTCGACGGTGCTTCCGGAGCTCAACGTGTTCTCGCTGCCGTTCTTCGTGGGCAACTACGAGCGCCTGGACCGGCTCGAGAACAGCGCGGTGGGCGACGAGCTGTTCGAGCTCATGGAGCAGAAGGGCGTCAAGCCGCTGGCCTGGGCGGAGAACGGCTTTCGCCAGCTGACCAACTCGGAGCGCGAGGTGACCACCCCTGCGGACGTCGAGGGCCTCAAGATCCGCGTGGTGGGTTCGCCGATCTTCATTGATATCTACCGGGAGCTCGGGGCGGATCCGGTCAGCATGAACTGGGGCGACGCGGTTACCGCCTTTGCCCAGGGCGTGGTGGATGGCCAGGAGAATCCTGCCGGCGTGCTGGGCCCGGTCAAGATCTGGGAGCACCACCAGTACGGCACTTTCTGGAACTACCTCGTGGATCCGGTGGTGGTGAGCGTGAGCATGAGCCTGTGGAACGAGTTCCCGCCCGAGATCCAGGAAGCCGTGCAGGAGGCCGCTATCGAGGCGGCGCGCTGGGAGAAAGCCATGACGCGGCGCGGGCTCGACGACGGCTGGGCGGTGGAGACGCTGGAGGAGTATGGCACGGAGCTCGAGTTCACGGATTATCTCGCCCACCTGCGCGAGCAGGACATGGACATCACGGTACTGGACGAGTCCCAGCAGGAGGAATTCCGCGAGGCGCTGCAGCCAGTCTACGACGCCTGGATACCGAAAATCGGGGAAGACCTGGTCGACCGCGCGCGCTCGGCGATGGCCGAATAACAGCCGGTCACCCATGGCGGAGGGCGCGGCGCCCCGCCATGGTCCGCGGCGTACACATCCGGGAGCGAACACATGTCGACACCTCGGCGGTTCGGGCTGGACGAGTGGCTGTGCGCGGCGCTGCTGGCGGCGATGACGATCATTGCGTTCGTCAACGTCCTCGGCCGCTATCTGTTCGGATACTCGCTGGCATTCACCGAAGAGCTGACACTGAATTTCTTCGTTTACGTGGTGATCCTCGGCGCCGGCATCGGCTACGAGCGCCTGATTCATCCGCGCTTCACGAGCCTGCTCAACACCTTTCCGGGCCCGCTGAGGTCCGCCGCGATCGTTCTGGCCTTCCTGCTTGGAGCGGGGCTGTTCCTGGTGCTGATCTGGGTCACGGTGGTGAAGATGTACTACGACGTAACCCTGTTTCAGACCCAGTCGGCGGCGCTTGGCGTGCCCGTGTGGGCCTATGACGGGCCGATTCTTTTCTGCGTGCTGCTGGCGCTGCGGCGCCTGTGGCGGGGTATGCGCCTGGAGCTCGACCGGCAGAACGCGCCGGCGGAACCCCTGGGCTGAGGTCCACGGAGCCATGGTACGGTGATGAGCCCGGCGCTTCTGCTGTTCGCGATCTTTGCGTTCCTTCTGGTCATCGGCGTGCCGGTGGCGGTGGCGCTGGGCGTGGCCGCCGTCGGGGTAATATGGATCCACGATCTCGGGCTGGATGCCGTGGTGGCGCAGCATTTCTATGCATCCATCAAATCGTTTCCGCTGCTCGCTATCCCCTTTTTCATACTCGCCGGCGTCATACTCAAGCGCGCTCTGCTTGCCGACCGGCTGGTGCGGCTGTTCCGGCTTCTGGTCGGCCAGGTGCACGGCGGATTGGCCGTGGTGGCGGTGCTGACGGCCATCTTCTGGGGCGCCATCTCCGGCAGCGGGCCGGCCACCACGGCGGCGGTGGGCGTGGTGCTCATCAGCTCGATGGTGCGGGCCGGCTACTCGGCGCCCTTCGCCGCGGCGTCCATCGCCTGCAGCGCCGACCTGTCCATCATTATCCCGCCGTCGATCGCGTTCATCATCTATGGCAACCTGACCTCCACCTCGGTGAGCCAGCTGTTCATAGCCGGCATCGTGCCGGGTATGCTGATGGGCGGCTTCATGCTGGTGGCGGTGTACCTGATTTCCCGGCACCGCGGCTACCGGGGGGAGCCCGCCAGCGAACAGGAAGTGGGAGTTCTGCGGGCGCTGTGGGACGCCTCGTTCGCCATACTCACCCCGGTCATCATACTGGGCGGCATCTACGCGGGGATCTTCACGCCCACCGAGGCGGCCGTTGTCGCCGTGGCGTATTCCCTGGTGATCTCGACCCTGGTGTACCGCTCCCTGAGCTGGGAGGAATTCATGGAATCCCTGGTGGAGACCGGCGTGCTCACGGCGATGATCATGTTCATCGTCGGCTGGGCCGGGCTGTTCTCCTGGACCGGCTCGGTGACCGGCCTCATCGACTCCACGGCGAGCTGGCTCATCGGCGCCACGGACAACCCCTATGTCATGGCGCTGCTGGTTTCGGCGCTGGTCCTGGTGCTGGGTATGGTCATGGACCCGATCTCCATCATGTACCTGGTGGTGCCGATATTAATACCGGTCATTCACGCGCTCGACCTGCAGCCGATCTGGTTCGGCGTGACTTTCGTCTGCGCCCTGGCCATCGGCCAGGCGACCCCGCCGGTGGGGGTCAACCTGTTCACCGCCGCCGGACTGATCAAGCAGCCGGTGGACGCTATCGCCAGGGAGGCGCTGCCTTTGGTGGGCGCCGCTGTGCTTGCCCTCATCGTCATCGCGCTGTGGCCGTCGCTGTCGTTGGTGCTGCTCGGCTGAAGGCGCCGCATAAAGGTTGTTATAGTGGCGTGTCGCGGCGGCAGCGCCGCCAACCGTACCCGAACCCCTGATGGCCCCCATGCACAGAGCCCACGACGACCCATACCAGGAGCTTCGCGACGCCCTGCGGGGACTGTGCGCGAAGTTTCCGCCCGAATATTTCCGCGCACTCGACGCCGAGCAGGCCTACCCGGAAGCGTTCGTAACCGCCCTTACCGAGGGCGGCTGGCTGGCGGCCATGATCCCGGAGGAGTACGGCGGCTCGGGGCTTGGCCTGGCCGAGGCCTCGGTGATCATGGAGGAGATCAACCGGGCGGGCGGCAACGCCGGCGCCTGCCACGGGCAGATGTACAACATGAGTACCCTGCTGCGGCACGGCTCCGAGGAACAGAAACGCGAATACCTGCCGCGCATCGCCGCCGGTGAGCTGCGCCTGCAGGCCATGGGCGTCACCGAGCCCACCACCGGTACCGACACCACCAGTCTCAAGACTACCGCCGTGCGCAAGGGCGAGCGCTACGTCGTCAACGGCCAGAAGGTGTGGATCTCCCGGGTGCAGCATTCCGATCTCATGATCCTGCTGGCGCGCACCACGCCGTTGTCACAAGTGCAGAAGAAGTCCCGCGGCATGTCGATCTTCCTGGTGGATCTGCACCAGGCCGTCGGCAACGGCCTGACTGTGAAGCCTATCCGCAACATGGTGAACCACGAGACCAACGAGCTGTTCTTCGACGACCTGGAGGTTCCCGCCGAGAACCTGATCGGCGAGGAGGGGAAGGGCTTTCAGTACATCCTCGATGGCCTCAACGCCGAGCGGACCCTCATCGCCGCGGAATGTATCGGCGACGGCTACTGGTTCACCGACAAGGTCGTGGGCTATGCCAGGGAGCGGGAAGTGTTCGGCCGGCCCATCGGCCAGAACCAGGGTGTGCAGTTTCCGATAGCCAGGGCCTATGTAAATGTCGAGGCCGCCAGCCTGATGCGCTTCCGGGCCTGCGAGCTGTTCGACGCCGGCGCGCCTTGCGGGGCCGAGGCGAACATGGCCAAGCTGCTGGCCGCCGACGCGTCCTGGGAGGCGGCCAACGTCTGCCTGCAATACCACGGCGGTTTCGGTTTCGCCCACGAGTACGACGTGGAGCGCAAGTTCCGGGAGACCCGTCTCTACCAGGTCGCGCCCATCTCCACCAACCTCATCTACGCGTACATCGCCGAGCACGTGCTCGGCCTGCCGCGTTCGTTCTAGCCGGCATAGCACACCACGGCAGGCGCGGCGCCGCCACCAGCGGGAACGCGGCAGCATGATGCGCAAAAGCAAGCAGCGCGCTCGCGATCACGTCGCCACCCGCTGTGAGCCTGTGAACGGCCACTCGATCCGTTCGCTGCAGTAGAGCGCCCACCAGACAGCGAGGGGCTGGAAGGCGAGGCGCATCCAGTAGTACCACGCGTCATCCGGAAGCCCCGGAACCGGATGGCCGCTGAGTGCGTTGTGGATATTTGCGGGAAACACCGCCACGAAGTAAAGGGCGAGCGCCGTTCCCGCGCCGGCACGCAGGCGCGGCACCAGGAGCCCGATGGCCCCGGTGACCTCGGCGGCGCCGGTGAGCAGCACGAGCTCGACATGAAACGGTATCCAGGGCGGAATCATGGCGAGGTAGCGCTCCGGGGTAAGCCAGTGGTCGGTGCCGATCAGCATCAGGGCCGCGGCCATGGCGAGCCGCATACGCGCCGGCCAGCCATGGGGCGACGGCAGGGCGCGGGCCGTGAGTGTGAGCAGGACGAGCAGGACGAAAAACAGCATGCTTGACGCGTCTCCGGTTGAAGTTGACAATGACAACATTACTTTATGAGATCAATGTTGCCAATGTCAACATCTAGCTCCTATCATCACGGGAATCTCCGGACCGAGCTTCTCGACGCGGCGGGGGAAGTCCTCGAAAAGCGGGGCCTCGGGGCGTTGAGCCTGCGGGAAGCTGCGCGCCGGGCGGGCGTGTCGCACAATGCGCCGTACCGCCATTTCGCCAACCGGGAGGCGCTGCTCGCTGCGCTGGCGGCGGAAGGCTTCGCCGAGCTCGGCGCGGCCCTGGGCCGCGCCGGCGGCCGGGAGGCGGGAGCGAGCTACGTGAGTTTCGCCCTGACGCACCCGCAGCGCTTTCGATTGATGTTCGGTGGCCTCGTGTCGATCGATGCCCATCCCGAGCTTCGGGAGCAGGCGACCCGGACATTCGACGCCCTGCGGCGATCCTTCGCCGGCTCGGGCCCGCCCGAAGGGGCCGCGCACGCGGCGGCGGCGGCGTGGTCGCTGGTACACGGTCTGGCCGAGCTCCTGCTCAATGGCCACCTGCGCCGCGCCGCGGGCGAGGACCCGGTGGCGTACGTGAGCAACGTGATTGGCACGGTGCAGTTCGCGGCCGCTCCAGGCTGCGGCGACTAGCCCCTTCGGTTCGATGCCGCGCCGGGGCGCCCCGGTCCTGTCCGGAGAAGATGCCGCCTGCGTGCGTCTGGCGCCGCGTCATGAATGCCGGGCAATGTACTCCACGGCCGCTTCGGAGAACCGTGCTGCGCGGGACGCAACCCGCCGGCATT
>JBEPXV010000164.1:0-5483 GCA_041641695.1 Gammaproteobacteria bacterium
TGGTCCGACTGCGCGATGACCCGCGAGATGTTGACGAAAGCAAATTTCTCCCCGTCCTGCGCAGCGACGGGCGCCGGTGCAAGCGCCAGCGCCATCATGCAAGCAACGATCAGGGCACCGGGCTTCGATTTCCGCAACGTACGCAACACGCAGGTCTAGTTCGGGATTCCACAGGAAGGCATAGTTCAACACACCTGCCCCGCCGCTGTCGATCGGCGACGTCTCAGGCGCTCTTCGAGGTGGGCAAGGCTTTCTTCAGCATCGGCGCCAGGTGCTCGCCCGTGTAGGATGCCGGTACATGGCAGATCTCCTCCGGTGTGCCCCGGCCCACCAGCTCGCCGCCCTGGGAGCCGCCTTCCGGGCCCAGATCGATCACCCAGTCGGCCGTCTTGACGACGTCCAGGTTGTGCTCGATAACGATGATGGTGTTGCCGTCGTCCCGCAGCCGGTGCAGCACTTGCAGCAGGTTCTTCACATCGTGGAAATGCAGTCCGGTGGTCGGCTCGTCAAGAATGTAGAGGGTTTTGCCGGTTTCGCGCTTGGACAACTCGCGTGACAGCTTGATGCGCTGCGCCTCGCCTCCCGAAAGCGTCGTTGCGCTTTGACCCAGACGGATGTAGCTCAGGCCCACGTCCATGAGTGTGTCCAGCTTGCGTTTGATTGTAGGGACGGCGTGAAAAAAGTCCGCCGCGGTTTCCACGGTCATGTCGAGAACCTCGTGGATGTTCCGGCCTTTGTAAAGGACGTCGAGGGTCTCCCGGTTGTAGCGTTTGCCCTTGCACTCGTCGCAGGCAACATAGATGTCCGGCAGAAAGTGCATTTCCACCTTGATCATGCCGTCGCCCTGGCAGGCCTCGCAGCGCCCGCCGCGCACGTTGAACGAAAATCGCCCGGGCTTGTAGCCCCGTGCCCGGGACTCCGGGGTCGCGGCGAACAGCTCGCGTATGGGCGTGAACAGGCCGGTGTACGTGGCAGGGTTGGAGCGCGGCGTCCGCCCGATCGGGCTCTGGTCGATGTCGATCACCTTGTCGATATTGTCGACACCTTCGATCCCGTCGTGCTCAGCGGGTGTGTGCTGGCCGCGATACAGCTTCTGGGCGATGGCCGGATACAGCGTGTCATTGATCAAGGTGGATTTGCCCGACCCGGACACCCCCGTGATGCAGGTGAGCAGGCCCACCGGGATATCCACGTCCAGGTTGCGCAGATTGTGACCGCGCGCTCCCCGGAGCCGTATCAACCGCGTCGGATCGTACGATGTTCGCCGCGGGGGCACTTCGATGCGTTCGGTGCCCGCCAGGTAGCGGCCGGTCAGGGATTCGGGGTTCATCTCGATGTCCCGGGGGGTCCCCTGGGCGACAACCCGGCCGCCGTGCACGCCGGCGCCGGGCCCGAGGTCCAGCGCGTGGTCGGCGTGACGGATCGCCTCCTCGTCGTGCTCCACCACGATTACTGTGTTGCCGAGGTCGCGAAGCCGGGTCAAGGTGTTCAACAGCCGATCGTTGTCCCGCTGATGGAGGCCGATGGAAGGCTCGTCGAGGACGTACATTACGCCCACCAGCCCCGAGCCGATCTGAGACGCCAGGCGGATCCGCTGCGCCTCGCCCCCGGACAGCGTCTCCGCGGACCGGTTGAGGGTCAGGTACTCCAGCCCGACGTTCACCAGGAAGCCGAGCCGCTCGACGATCTCCTTGACGATCTTGTCCGCGATACGGGCGCGGTGGCCGGTCAAGGCAAGCCGGTCGAAGAACTCATTGGCGTAGCCAATGGACATATCGGTGATGTCGCTGATGGCGTGGCCGGCAATGAACACGTGCCGCGCCTCACGCCGCAGTCTGGAGCCGCCGCAGCTCTGGCAGGGCTGCGAGCTGATGAAGCGCGCCAGGTCCTCCCGGACGCTGCTGGATTCGGTTTCATGGTAGCGGCGGCGGATATTGTTGATCACGCCCTCGAACCGGTGTGTGCGCTCCAGCGGCCGGCCCCGGCCGCGCAGGTAGGTGAACTTGATCTTCTCCTCTCCGCTGCCGTACAGGATTGCCTGCTGCGCCTTTTCGGGCAGCTCATTGAACGGCTTGTCGATGTCGAATCCGTAGTGCCGGGCCAGGCACTTGAGGAGATTGAAGTAGAACGCGTTGCGCCGGTCCCAGCCCTGGATGGCCCCCGAGGCCAGGCTCAGGCTGGCATCAAACACGATGCGCTCCGGGTCGAAGAACTGCTCGACCCCCAGGCCGTCGCAGGTGGGACAGGCGCCCGCGGGATTGTTGAAAGAGAACAGGCGGGGCTCCATCTCCTGGATCGAGTATCCACAGTGGGGGCAGGCGTATCGCGACGAGAACACCCACTCCGCTTCTTCTTCCCGTTCCTCGCCGGAGAGTATGGACACCCTCGCCAGTCCTTCCGTAAGCCCCAGGCAGGTCTCGAAGGACTCGGCCAGGCGCTGCTCGTTGCCCTTGCGCACGACATAGCGGTCCACCACTACCTCGATGGTGTGCTTGTAGCTCTTCTTGAGCCTGGGCGGGTCGTCCAGCTCCACCACCTCGCCGTCCACCCGGGCGCGGATAAAGCCCTGGCCCAGCAGGCGCTCGAACAGGTTGGAGAATTCCCCTTTCCGGTCCACCACCATGGGCGCGAGTATCAGCAGCCGCGTGCCCTCGGGCAGCGTGCCGACCTGGTCGACCATCTGGGACACCGTCTGGGCCTCCAGGCTGATGTCGTGGTCCGGGCAGCGCGGATCGCCGACCCGGGCGAACAGCAGGCGCAGGTAGTCGTATATCTCCGTGACGGTGCCGACCGTGGACCGGGGGTTGTGGGACGTCGCCTTCTGCTCGATGGAGATCGCGGGGGACAGGCCTTCGATAACGTCGACATCCGGTTTTTCCATCAGCGACAGGAATTGCCGGGCATAGGCGGACAGGGACTCGACGTAGCGGCGCTGCCCCTCGGCATAGATGGTGTCAAAGGCCAGGGAGGACTTCCCCGAGCCGGACAGGCCGGTGAACACTATGAGCCGGTCGCGGGGCAGCTCGACCTGAATATTCTGCAGGTTGTGGGTGCGGGCGCCGCGTATGCTGATGGTATCCATGGATCGGTAACGGGAAAAAGGCCAAACCTGCTACTATACGCGGCCTTCATTTTACGGCTCAAATTCGTTCGTGCTCCCAAGTCGATTCCCCATGACCGGCGCCGAAAAGCGCGCCATTGCCGGACTGGCGGGCATTTTCGGGCTGCGGATGTTCGGCCTGTTTCTGCTGCTGCCGGTGCTGGCGATTTATGCCGGCGGGCTGCCGGGCAGCACGCCGCTGCTGGTGGGGATCACCATGGGCGCCTACGGTTTGAGCCAGGCGGTGCTGCAGATTCCCTTCGGGTGGTGGTCCGACCGCCTGGGCCGCAAGCGTGTGATCACGGCGGGACTGCTGATATTCGCGCTCGGCAGCGTGCTGGCGGCTCTGGGCGACCATATCGTCACTGTTATGCTGGGGCGTTTCCTGCAGGGCGCCGGCGCCATATCCGCCGCCGTGCTGGCCCTGACCGCAGACCTGACCCGGGAGGAGAACCGGCACAAGGCCATGGCGGTGCTCGGCATGATGATCGGCGCGGTGTTCATGCTTTCCCTGGTGGTGGCGCCGCCGCTGGAACGGATGATAGGCGTCAAGGGACTGTTCTGGATCACGGCGATCCTGGCGCCGCTGGCCGTGGTGGTGCTGCTGCGATTCGTGCCGACGCCGGCCCGCTCGGTGACGCACCGCGACGTGGAAACCACGCCCGAGTACCTCAGGCGGGTACTCCGCGACCCCCACCTCCTGCGCCTGGATGTCGGGATTTTCGTGCTCCACGCGGTGCTGGTTGCCGTGTTCGTGGCGGTCCCCGTCACGCTCAGCGAGGGGCGGGGCATTGAGGTCGGGGAGCACTGGAAGATCTACCTTTCGGTGCTGATCGGCTCGCTCCCCGTCATGATACCGCTGGTCCTGCTCGCCGGCCGCGGCACGCGCGTGTTCCGAGTGGTTCCCGTCGCGGTGGCGCTGGTGCTGGCCGCCCAACTCGCCATGCTGCTGGATACCGGGTACTGGGGCCTCATGGTCGCGCTGTGGTTGTTTTTCTGCGGATTCAATACCCTGGAGGCGCTCCTGCCCTCGCTGGTGTCCCGGATTGCCCCGGCCGCCGGTAAGGGCACCGCGATCGGGGTATACAACACCTGGCAGTTCCTGGGGGTGTTCGTCGGTGGGACCGCCAGCGGCTGGCTCCATGGCGTCTACGGACTGGAGGGCGTCGCCCTCATGTGCGCCGCCGGCCTGACAGTCTGGCTGCTGCTCACCGTGACCGGCTCCAGGCCGGCCTTGTTCGAGAGCCGCCTGCTGCGCATCCCGGAGGAGGTGTCGGCCGCCGGGGCCCGCGGCCTGTCCGAGGAGCTGGCGCGGGTTCCCGGCGTGCTGGAGGCCACGGTGGTGGCCGAGGAGGGAGTCGCCTACGTCAAGATCGACAGCACCCGTCTGGACGAGGACCGGCTCGCGGGCTACGGTGCCCCCTCCTGACCCGGGAATTCACCCGTGGTGGTGATTCCCCGGACACTGTATGGAGGTATGTTTGGAGCCGGTATCGCGGACACAGGCCGGCCCGCGGGCGGCAGCACCACGCGGCGGGCGGTTCTGGTAGACTCCCGCTTCACCCGCAACCAACCACAGTCGAACACGGAGCGCGAAGCATGGCAAGAGGCGTCAACAAGGCCATTCTGGTCGGCAATCTGGGCCGGGACCCGGAGATCAGGTATTCACCCAGCGGCGCCGCGGTGGCCAACGTCAGCATCGCCACCACGGACTCCTGGAAAGACAAGAACACCGGTGAGCAGCAGGAACGGACCGAGTGGCACCGGGTGGTGTTTTTCGGCCGCCTGGCGGAAATCGTCGGCGAGTATCTGAAGAAGGGCTCCCAGGTGTACGTGGAAGGGCGGATCCAGACGCGCAAATGGCAGGACAAGGAAGGCAACGACCGATTCACCACTGAAATTGTGGCCAGCGACATGCAGATGCTCGGTGGCCGCGGTGGTGGTGCCGGGGGCGGTGGGGGATCCGTCGAGGATTTCAATCAGGATGCCGGATATTCCGGTGGCGGCGGTGGTGGCGGTGGTGGCGGCGCCTCGTCGTCCGGCCCTGCGGACGATTTCGACGACGATATCCCGTTTTAGATTGATTCTGTAGATCGGGACTCAATCCCGACAAGCGACAACAACCGGGGCAGGGATCGGGTTTAGGGCGCCTGCGTTCCCGGTCATGACTGGTCGAGGCCCCCAGGATGTTGGTGCCTTCGTTGGTTATCTCTGGTCGGGGTTCATTCCGACAGATTTCGAGAAGTCGGGCACGGCTCAGCGCCAGGTCAGCTGCGTTCCCGGTAATAACTACTCGGGGGCCCCCATTACGTTGGTGCTTTCGGTAATTATCTCTCCCCGATACTCGCTTTGTGAAAAAGCACCCGGCGTCGCCCCTGTGGCA
>JBEPXV010000165.1:0-5472 GCA_041641695.1 Gammaproteobacteria bacterium
TGGCCGGCATTGATGACGGCGGTCGCCTGGCGGACACCATAGCGGCGCACCTCAGCCTGAAGATCGAAGACAAGCAGCACATACTGGAGATGGCCGGTACGCGCGAGCGGCTGGAGCACATTCTCGGCGTGATGGAGTCGGAGATCGACCTGCTGCAGGTGGAGAAGCGGATCCGCGGCCGCGTCAAGAAGCAGATGGAGAAGAGCCAGCGGGAGTATTATCTCAACGAGCAGATGAAGGCCATCCAGAAGGAGCTGGGCGACATGGAGGATGCCCCCAACGAGCTCGACGACCTGATCAAGAAGGTCGAGGAGGCGGGCATGCCCAAGGAAGCCAAGGAGAAGGCCGAGGCGGAAATCAAGAAGCTGAAGATGATGTCACCGATGTCGGCCGAGGCCACCGTGGTTCGAAACTACGTGGACTGGCTGGTGCAGGTTCCGTGGAAGAAGCGGAGCAAGGTGCGCAAGGACATTGCCGCCGCCGAGCGCATTCTGGACGAGGACCACTACGGCCTTGAGAAAGTCAAGGAACGCATCCTCGAGTACCTCGCCGTGCAGCAGCGGCAGAAAAAGCTCAAGGGCCCGATACTGTGCCTGGTGGGCCCTCCGGGTGTCGGCAAGACGTCCCTGGGCAAGTCCATTGCCAGGGCCACCAACCGCAAGTTCATACGCATGTCGCTGGGCGGAGTGCGCGACGAGGCGGAGATCCGCGGTCACCGGCGCACGTATATCGGCTCCATGCCGGGCAAGATCATCCAGAACATGTCCAAGGTCAAGACGCGCAATCCGCTGTTCATGCTGGACGAGGTGGACAAGATGTCCATGGACTTCCGCGGCGATCCGTCGTCCGCGCTTCTGGAAGTGCTGGATCCGGAGCAGAACCATACCTTCGTGGATCATTATCTCGAGGTCGAGTACGACCTGTCGGATGTAATGTTCATCGCCACGGCCAACACGCTGAATATTCCGGCGCCGCTCCTCGACCGCATGGAAGTGATCAGGATCTCCGGTTATACGGAGGAGGAGAAGGCCGCCATTGCCGAGAAGTACCTGGTTGCCAAGCAGATCAAGAACAACGGCCTGAAGTCGGAAGAATTCAAGATCTCGAAGCCGGCGATCGTCGACACGATACGCTACTACACCAGGGAAGCCGGCGTGCGCGGGCTGGAGCGCACCATCGCGAAAATCTGCCGGAAAGTGGCCAAGGAGCTTTTGCTCGACAGGAATCGCAAATCGGTTCAGGTGCGTCCGCGCAATCTTGAGAAGTATCTCGGGGTGAAGCAGTTCCGGCACGGCAAGGCCGAGGAAAAGAATCAGATCGGTCAGGTGACCGGGCTGGCGTGGACGGAAGTCGGCGGCGAGCTGCTCACCATCGAAGCCGCGATTCTCGACGGCAAGGGCAAGCACATTTATACGGGCAAGCTGGGCGATGTGATGCAGGAATCGATTCAGGCTGCCATGAGCGTCGTGCGAGCCCGGGCGAAGAGCTTCGGCGTCGACGCCGAGTACTTTCAGAAGCACGATTTTCATGTTCACGTTCCCGAAGGCGCCACGCCGAAGGACGGCCCGAGCGCCGGGATAGGAATGTGCGTCGCGCTGATCTCGGCGCTGTCGAGAATCCCGGTTCGTTCGGAAGTGGCAATGACCGGTGAGATCACGCTGCGCGGCGAGGTGCTGCCCATCGGCGGCCTCAAGGAGAAGCTGCTGGCGGCGCATCGTGCGGGCATCAAGACTGTCATCATTCCGGAGGAGAACGAAAAGGACCTCGCCGAGATGCCCAAGAACATCAAGGACAACCTGAATATCAAGCCCACGAAGTGGATCGACCAGGTTATCGAGATCGCCCTGGAGAGAGTGCCGGAGCTCAGGCCTGAGCCGGAAAGCGAAGCTGCGAAGAAGCCCGTCGCGGAGCAGTCCGGCGACAGTGTAATTACGCATTGACTGATGCGGCTGCCTGCAGCAGGCAGCACGCCTGCGATCACGCAGTGGTGTTGCGCTGGGTTATCGGCGGCGGGATGACGATGTCGAAGAGACCGTCGCGTACGGCCGGGAGCAGGGAATCCTCCCGGCCGAACAGTGAACGTGACGAACGGTGCTTAACGAGGTCATGGAAGGATTGTCAAGACATATCTTGTTCGTGACGTTCCTTGACACGCCGATTTCGAGGTTGTTATATACACGACCGTGGAGGGTGCGCGCCGGCGAGCCGCGCACGGAATTATTTCCAAGCTGCATCATTAAAGTGCTTGTCCAGATCTAATACTTTTCCAGATCTTTCGTATAGTCCGTTATTCTTGATGTGAGTCTTGAATAACTCGCTCTAAACCAAAACATGTAAAGGGGATTGTAACCGTGAATAAAGCGGAATTGATTGAGTTGGTCGGCAACAAGACAAATCTTTCCAAGTCCGACGCCACCGAAGCCGTGGAAGCGGTCTTTAAGGGGATCCAGGAAACCTTGAAAAACGGTGATACCGTCACCTTGGTAGGCTTCGGTACGTTTTCGGTGAGTGAACGCGCTTCACGAACCGGCCGAAATCCCCGGACCGGCGAAGTGATTACAATTCCGGCCTCGAAGAGCCCGAAATTTAAGGCTGGTAAAGCGCTCAAGGATGCCCTAAACTAGCGCGCCTTTTCCGGGGGTGCTTAGCTCAGTTGGGAGAGCGTCGCCCTTACAAGGCGAATGTCGGCGGTTCGAGCCCGTCAGCACCCACCAGCCAATCCCCGGAGCGGTAGTTCAGTTGGTTAGAATACCGGCCTGTCACGCCGGGGGTCGCGGGTTCGAGTCCCGTCCGCTCCGCCACTAACACGCGCAAGGGCGAGTCTTACTCGCCCTTTGTCTTTGTATGCCCTGAGAAAAGCCTCCGACCATGCTCTCCGAGATTCGCGACCGCGCCACCGGCTGGATCGCCTATGTCATCGTCGGCATCATCATCATTCCGTTCGCATTCTGGGGCGTGAATCAATACTTCGCCGGCGGTGAGGAGATCGTGGTCGCCGAGGTGGGCGATGCGGAAATACAGCAGGTGGAGTATCGCCGCGCCCTGGAAAATCGCCGCGCCCAGATGCGGCGGATACTGGGCGAGAACTTCCAGCCGGAAATCGCCAACAGCCCCGAGTTCAAGCGCGGCGTGCTGGATGGCCTGATCGCCCAAAGACTCCTCGACCTGCATGCGGACGAGCAGGGTTACCGGGTGGGCGACGAGCTGTTGGCACAGCGTATACGCACCAACCCCCGGTTCCGGCAGGATGACCGTTTCTCGTCGGAGGTCTACCGCGGCGCGGTCGCACAGATGGGCCTCACCGAAGCCGGGTTCGAGGCGCGCTTCCGGCAGCAGCTGGTGCTGGAGCAGATACGCGACGGTATACAGGAGTCCGCTTTCGTCAGCCCCGACCAGCGCAGCCGTCTGCTCGAGCTGATGCTCCAGGAGCGCCGCTTTGACCACGCGCTGCTGGCGGCAGACCGGTTCATCGACGATGTCGAGGTGTCGGAGGCGGAGATCGAGCTTGAGTACGAGGACAACAGCGATCGCTACCGCACGCCGGAACGGCTCAAAGTCGAGTACGTAGAGCTGTCGGTGGAGGATCTTGCATCGTCCATAAGCCTGACCGACAAAGAGATCGAAGAGGCCTACGAACGGAACAAGGAACGGTTCACGACGGATCCCGTGCGCCGTGCCAGCCACATATTGATAGAAACCCCGTCGGACGCCGGCGAGCAGGAACGACGCGAAGCGCGGGAGGAGGCCGAGGAGCTCCTCGAGCAGCTCCGCTCCGGCGCCGACTTCGCCGAGCTGGCCCGGGAACATTCCGACGATCCAGGCTCGGCTTCACAGGGCGGCGACCTCGGCACCGTCGCGCCCGGCGCCATGGTGGCGCCATTCGAGAAAGCGTTGTTTGCGCTGGACACGGAAGGTGCGTTGACCGGGCCGGTGATGACCCGGTTCGGTTACCACATCATCAAGCTGACCGAATACCAGCCCGCCGACGTACAGCCTCTCAGCGAGGTACGCGATCAGATCATCGAAGAGGAGCGCACCCGGCAGGCCGAAGCAATGTTCCTCGACCGCGCGGAAGAGTTTCGCAACATAAGTTACGAGGAGCCGAACTCTCTGGCGCCGGTGGCCGACCAGCTTGACCTGGAAATCCAGACCAGCGACTGGTTCACCCGTGACCAGGGAACCGGGATCGCCGCCAACCCGAAGGTCCGGGAGGCCGCATTCGGCGAGGACGTGTATACGGATAATCTCAACAGCGAGGCGATCGAGCTGGACATCAATACCCTGGTGGTGGTGCGCCAGCACGACAGGCAGCCGGCGAGCGTGCTGCCCTTGGCCGAGGTACGCGCCGATATAGAGGCCGATCTCAGGCGCCGCAAGGCGGAGGAGCATGTCTCCTCGCTCGGCCCCGGGATCGTCGAGAAGCTGGAAACGGGAGCGACCTGGCAGGAGCTCACGGACGAATACGGGTTGTCCACCGAGACATATACCTGGTCACGCGGGCAGACACCCGACGGGAACGGGCCGCATCCCGCCGTGGTGGACGCGGTGTTCCAGCTCCCGACACCGACCGGGGACGACCCCGTGCCCGGTGGCGTATCGCTGGCGAGCGGGGACTACGCGCTTTTCAGGCTCGTCGAGGTAATAGAGGGTGACGTGGACGAGGCCCCGGAAGAGCTCGAGCAGCGCGTCACGGAAAGCCTGCAGCGCCGCCGCAGCCAGGATATGCTGGAGCAGTACATTGCTGATCTTCGCGATCGGACCGAAGTGACCGTCAGGGAGCATGCGCTGTAGTCGGCACACCTTTCGACCCGGCATCCGTGCCCTTCGCAGACAGTATTAGTCCTCCTCGAGGAACCGCTCGCCCATCCCCACCATGTTGAAGCCGGCATCGACGTAGAGCACTTCGCCGGTGATGCCGGAGGCCAGGTCCGAGCACAGGAAAGCGCCGGCATTGCCGACCTCGTCGATGGTTACACCGCGTCCCAGCGGCACGGCCTTTTCGTAGTACGTCATCATCTTCTTGAAACCGCCGATTCCCGACGCCGCCAGGGTTCTTATCGGTCCGGCCGATATGGCATTGACGCGGATGCCATCCGGTCCCAGTGACTGGGCCATATAGCGCATGTTCGCCTCGAGGCTGGCCTTGGCAACGCCCATCACGTTGTAGTTGGGCATGGAACGCACCGCGCCGATATAGGTCAGCGTCAGCAGGGATCCGGCGCGGCCGGCCATCATGGCCCGGCCGGCTTTCGCAAGCGCGGCGAAGCTGTAGGAGCTGATGTCATGGGAAGCCTGGAAGCCCTCGCGGGTCACCGCGTCGAGGTAGCTGCCTTCGAGCTGCTCCCGGGGCGCATAGGCGACGCAGTGCACGATGATGTCCAGGCCGTCCCAGCGCTCGCCGAGGGCCGAGAACGCGGCGTCAATCTGGTCGTCGTAAGCGACGTCCATCGGCAGGACGATGTCGGAATCCAC
>JBEPXV010000166.1:0-5455 GCA_041641695.1 Gammaproteobacteria bacterium
CCTTCGGCGAGACGCACGCCGGCGACATAAGCGAACCCACTGTCCTCGTTGATAGCGATGTTGTGCGAGCTGAGATAGCCCCCTCCCTCCCAGAAAGCGGTCGGGGCGGGCAGCGTGGCATCGGGCGATGGCGCAGGCGGCAACACATCCAGAACGGAAAGATCGACGATGACGATACTGGACGGCACGTTCTCGGTCACGAAGTAGGCGTGCATCTCGAACGTGGCCGGGTCGCCCCAGATATTTCCGATCGCCGAGGGGTCCTGGCTCTCGATCTTGCCCAGGAACACGGGATTCCCGGGGTCGGTCACTCGCACGATGGCGATACCGCCGGAGTTGGTAGCGAGCGCGTATTCTTCCCCAACAGGAGAGGTCCAACCCCAGAGATCATTCATCATCCCTTTCGCCCACACACCGGGGACGGGTTCGGCCCCCAGATCTTCCGGCGCGATCTGGCTGAGGAACTGCAGGTCGCGCGTCTCCGGAAACGGTCCTTTGAACACGGGCAGGCTGGCGACCCCATCGTCGCCTGTAACGAGCTCTAACGGATCGGCCAGGCGGTTGTCATCGTCGTGATGCGCGTAAGCGGCATTCCACGAAAATGCGGCGAACACGCAAGCTATCAAAAAAGCGTGAAATTTCATGGTCCTCTCCTCCAGAAATGTATGAACAACACCTGAAGCAACAGATCACGAACATCTTTCAAGCAGAAGTTCCGTTGTTGCCCGGAGCGTCCCAGCATCACCGCGCCGGACAACCAACACAACGCCTGGGCGCCAACTTGAGTTTTTCTGGCGTTATCAACAGTTTAAATCAGGTTGGCTGGCCATCCGGCAGGCGCGGTTTTCGGACCGACCGCTGGACGATAACGGGCGATGCAGCACGCCCCGGCACAGTCGGCCGCGATGATCGCGGCGACGAGCGGCGGCTACCGGCACCTCCGGGCGCCGGAAGGAATGACCCAGACAATCAGCCAACGAGTTGTGGTCTATCTGGAACACGAGTGCCACTGGCGCCCGGCCTGCAGATAGCGGCGACGAAGTACATCCACGCCCAGCAGTTCTGCCGCGCTTTCACAGCGCGCATGGAGCGCCTGCTGGAGGACTGCGACGCGCTGGTTTCGCCCACCGCGACGACGGCCTTACACTCTATATACAAACACGAAACATTCCGGCACGCGATTTCGCGTACCCTGAAACGGCAAGTTATTGGACAATCCGATATCCGCGCTCGACCTGTGATGGTGCTGCTGATCGGGCGAGCAGCGGTGTGCAACGAACGATCCGAAGACGCGGAATGATCGACTTCTACTACTCGCCGACGCCGAACGGCTGGAAAGTCGGCATCATGCTCGAGGAGTGCGGGCTTGATTACAACACCATCCTGGTGCAGCTCCATAAGGGCGAGCAGTTCGATCCCGGTTTCCTGGCCGTCAGCCCCGCCGGCCAGACGCCCGCCATCGTCGACCACGACGTGGACAGGGAACCGGTGCCGGTGTTCGAGTCCGCCGCCATCCTGCTGTACCTGGCGGACAAGACCGGCCGCTTCGCGCCGCCCATCGCGTCCACGGCGAGCTTCCCGGCGCGCCGGAAGCTCTTCCAGTGGCTGCTATGGCAGGCCAGCAACCAGGGGCCGGCGGCGGGACAGCTCAGCTACTTCGTGAACTACGCGCCGTCGGAGGACCAGAATGGACGACGGCGCTGTGCGAACGAATACAGGAGGGCTCTGGCCGTGCTGGAGAACCGGCTCCGGGAACGCCACTACATTCTCGGCGAATACTCCATTGCCGACATGGCCTGCTTCCCCTGGGTGTTCGTCGCCAGGCGTCTTGGCGTGGACCTGTCCGAGTACCCGGCCGTACAGGCCTGGCGCGGCGCCCTAAAGACACGCACCGCAGTGCGACGCGCCATCGACCTGCACAAGGACGAGCAGATAGTCAAGCACAGGCAAGAGATCTACGAGATGCTGTTCGACAGGGAAGCGGCTCGACTGAGATACGGGTTGTACTGAGCAGATCAGCTTACCGCGGCGATCATCACCGCCCAATTCCAGGGGGCGACCACGGCGTGCCCGCCAATCATTGACCGGGATCTATGCGATTCGATCCTATACGCCAGCATGGGGCAGAACCAGGTCCGACAGTGCATCCAGTGCGGCCTTGTCGAGACGGGCGCCTTCCTGGTCATACATCAGTTCAATAGCTTCCGCCTGGCTCTTTCCGGCACGATAGGGACGCGATGATGTCATCGCGTCAAATACATCCGCGACGGCCAGTATTCTAGCCTCGGCGATCGGGTTATCCGTACCGTCTGGATATCCCGAACCATCGAGGCGTTCATGGTGCTGGAGCACGGCCTCGTGGACCGGGCTGTCGAAATCGATGCCATGGACAATCTTGAACCCGGTAGCCGGGTGCAGCTTGACGAGATTGTATTCCTCGGCTGTCAACGCCTCCTGTTTCATCAGAATCTCCGCGGGTACGGCGATCTTGCCAATGTCATGAATATTTCCGGCAATTCGTATCGCTGTGATTTCGCGATCGTTCATACCCAGTGTATTCGCGATCTGCATTCCAAGTTCCGCGACTCTGCCTTGATGTCCGGCGGTAAAGGAATCGCGCTGCTCGATGGTGGAGGCGAGCGACTTGACAGTCTGTTCCAGCGCCAGGGATCGTTGGGTGGCGACCTCAGCGGACACGTTATGATCCCCGGCGTACCGGAATGCGACAATTCGCCTCCGGCCCGTACAGCCCTGGCCACCCAGGACCGCGGCTCGTGAATGAAATCTCTTCGATTCTCTGCTCAGGACTCGAGCTTGGCGTCCATGGTAATGTCGGCGTTCAAGACCTTGGATACCGGGCAGCCCTGCTTCGCGGCGTTGGCGCACTCAGTGAACTGCTCCTCGCTCACCTCGGGAACGCTCGCCCTGACATCCAGATGGATCGCGGTGATGGCAAAGCCGCCTTCGACCTGGTCGAGACTCACGGTCGCGTCGGTTTCAATCCGCTCCGGGGTGAATCCGGCTTCGCCGAGAATCATGGACAGCGCCATGGAAAAACACCCCGCGTGCGCCGCTCCGATAAGCTCTTCCGGATTGGTACCGGTGTCGCTGTCCTCGAACCGGGTGCGGAACGAATACGGCGTGGAAATAAGGACCCGGCTGTGAGTGGTAAGGGCGCCGCTGCCGGTTTCAAGGTCTCCCTGCCACAAGGCCGATGCTTCGCGTTTCATAATATTACCCCGTTGGAGTGAATGGCCGGAACGACAGCCCGCATATTGCTGCGTCATCGCCGCCGGTGACTTGCCCGGCGCGCGGCCTGACGTCTCCGGCTTACAAATCCTAACATGGTTCATCCGGCAGGCCCGGGCAAGGCGAGCCCGCTTGCCGGCAGGCTCACGCGTCCGGTCCGGTAGCCCGGCGCGGTCGTATCCCGTAACATACCGGCCGTGAAAACACCTGCCCCTACCCTTTCATGAGTGTCGCTGCGGCCCCGGCGGCGCGGCGCGAGATCGAAGCGATCACCGTGATCGGATTCGGTCACGGCGTATCGCATTTCTTCCACCTGATGATCCCGCCGCTGTTCCCGTGGCTGATGCAGGACTTCGGTCTCACTTTCACCCAGGTGGGGCTGCTGGCGTCCGTGTTCTTCGCCATATCCGGCGTCGGCCAGGCAGCGGCCGGTTTCTTCGTCGACCGTCTCGGCGCCTACCGGGTGCTGGTAGCGGGCATGCTGCTGTTCGCCGCCGCCGGCCTGCTCCTGGCCGCCGCGACCAGCTACCCCCTGCTGATCCTGGCCGCCGCGGTAGCGGGCGCCGGCAACTGCGTGTTCCATCCCGCGGACTTCACCCTGCTGAACCGCAGCGTCTCTACACCACGGCTCGGGCACGCGTTCTCGGTGCACGGCCTGTCCGGCAACGTCGGTTGGGCGCTCGCGCCGGTCTTCATGACCGGCATCGCGGTGGCCTCGGGCTGGCGGATGGCCGCGGTCGCCGCGGCCGCGGTGGCCTGCGTGGCGGTGCTGCTGTACTGGCTGCGCCGTGATGCCATCACCGAGCCGCGCTCCCACGCGCCCCAATCCGACAGCGCGGAGCCGGGCGACTCCCTGTTTGCATTTCTCGGGACGGGGGCAGTATGGATGTGTTTCATATTCTTCCTGCTGGTGACCGTGGCCTTCGCCGCGTTAAAGGACTTCGGCCCGCCGGTGCTGCATGAGATCTATGGCATTTCCCTCACCGCCGGCGCCTCGGCGCTCACCGTGTTCCTGTTCGGGGGCGCCGCCGGCATGGTGGTTGGCGGATTTCTGGTGGCGCGCTACGCGTTCCATGATCGTATTATCGCCGTCGTGTTGATGTTCGCCGCGGCGTTCGCGCTGGCCATCGCCAGCGGTGGGGTGCCGGCATGGAGCGTTGCCGTCCTGATGGCGGGGATGGGATTCTGCACCGGCATGGCCGGCCCGTCGCGCGACATGCTGGTGCGCCGCGCGGCCACTGCGCGTTTTGGTCAACGTGCCTTCGGACGGGTGTACGGCTTCGTCTATTCCGGTCTCGACGCCGGCTTCGCCGTGGCGCCGGTGCTGGTGTTCGGGCCGCTGATGGACGCCGGCCGGTTCTCGCTGGTGCTGGTGGCCGCGGCCACGGCCCAGGGGCTGGCGGTGCTCACCGCCCTCGGCGTCGGCCGCGACGCGCGCGCCGAGACCCAACCGGGCTGATCAGTGTTCCGGCGGCGCGTCGGTCGCCGCGCTATCCTTGACCCCATTCAGGTTCGCCACGTCGGCCTCGGCCGCCTGCCGCAGGAGCAGGGTGTCGACGCCGGACAGGACCAGGCGGTGGCCGCTGCGATACAAACGTCCGGCGTCCCGATCGGCGAACGGGATGCAGCCGAGCCATTTTCCCGCATCGAGGACCGCGGCTTCGACCCTCGCGAACGCACGGGAGAAACGATCACTGGTGAAATCGCCGAGCGCACCCAGGGAGGCGGACAGGTCGGCGGGGCCGATGAACAGCATATCCAGGCCATCCACCGCGGCGATCTCCTCGATGTGCTCCACGCCCTGGCTGGACTCCACCTGCCCGATCAACAGGAACCCGTCATCAACGCCGTCGAGATAGCCCTCAAGATGCCGGCCGTAGGCGCTCGCCCTCACCAGGTTCGGCGCCGCGCCGCGCACCCCGCGAGGCCCGTAGCGACAGGCCGCGACGATCTCCCGGGCCTGCGGGGCGCTCTGGATATTGGGAACCATCAGCCCGGCCGGCCCGACATCCATTGCCTTTTTGATGGCATTGATGTCGTCCGAGGTGACGCGAATCAGCGGCGCACAGCCGCGTGCCCCGAACATCGGCAGCAGCTGCACCGCATCCATGATGCTACCGGGCCCATGCTCGAGATCGATCATCGCCACGTCATAGCCGGACTGCGCCATGATTTCCGTCGTCAGGGGCGAGAACGCCTCGATCCA
>JBEPXV010000167.1:0-5440 GCA_041641695.1 Gammaproteobacteria bacterium
CCCCCCGCTAGACCTGCTACGGGGACGAAGCCCGGCTGCCAGAAATACAGCACCGACCAGGGCGCCGGCGCGTAGGCTTCCCAGTACAGGGCGGCATGGGCGAGACGCGCCGCCGTCAGGCCCGCGACGAGGGCGCCGTCGGCGGTGTTCCGCGTCCACGCGGCATCCAGCTCCCAGCGCAGCGCCAGGCGCGCCGCGATCCAGCGTGCCGCCAGGAACGCGACGATGAACGCAGCGATGCGCGTCGACATCAGGAGTGGGCCAACAGCGAATGCTTCAGGCATGATCGTCAAGTGTCTCGAGTGAGTCCGCGGCCGAACAGGCCATGGTCGATTGGTCAGCAGGACCGCGGCGAGGTTCCGAAACCATGCACTAGCCGATCTTTCCGAGGATGGGAAATGTGTCGAGCAGCCAGAACGAGAACGTGGACAGGTAGCCGGTCATCATCGCGATGCCCATCACGATCAGCAGCAGCCCCGCCAGCTTGTGCAGCACGGGGCCGGCGCGCCGCGCCTTGCCCAGGTGGTGCAGAAACCAGTCGGTGAAAAGCGCCGCGACGAGAAACGGCACTCCCAGGCCGAGGGAGTAGATCAGCAACAGTGAAGTGCCCGCCGACGGTGAGGTGGCGGCGACAGTAAGAATGGACCCGAGAATCGGGCCTATGCACGGGGTCCAGCCGAACCCGAACGCGATGCCGAGCAGCCCGGCCGAGGCCGCGCGTCCGCCCTTGATCTCCCCGTGAAAGCGAAAATCCCGCTGCAGCCAGCGCCACTTCAGAATACCCGCCGCGAACAGGCCGAATACGATAACGATCAGGCCCGCGACCATGTTGGCTTCGGTCTTGTACCGTATCAGCGCCCCGCCCAGGACATTCATGCCGGTGCCGAGCAGCACGAATACCACCGTGAACCCCAGCACGAAGCACAGGCTCAGACCGAGGACGGCGAGCCGTTCCGACGAGAAGATGTTCTTTTCGACGTCGCTCAGCGACTGGTCCGAGATATAGGAGATATAGCCCGGCACCAGAGGCAGCACGCAGGGCGACAGGAAGGATATCAGTCCCGCGATGAACGCGGCTGCGATGCCTACGCCTGAAATTTCCAGCATGCCGGTGGCGCTCCTTCCGTCCTACGTCAATACAGCCCGGACTCGCGCTGGTGCCAGCGCACGTACTCCACGATCGCTTCGGCCTGCTCCCTGCTCACGCCCTCGACCGGCTCCATGTTTCCGAAGTTCCAGTGATGCTGTGGGGAGCCCTGTTCGATGGCCCTGTAGAATGCCACGTCGCCATGGTGGCCCGGCTTGTAATAGCCGTGGAGAAGAGGCGGGCCTTCGTCGGTACCTTGGAGATCCGCGCCGTGGCAGCGGGCGCAGTTCTGCTGGAACAGCTCGAAGCCCACCCCATGGCTGAACGGCATACCCGCGGGGGGCGAGGCTGTATCCTGTTCCGCTTCCTGGGCGGCCGGTGCAGGGGCGGACAGCATAACACCGAGCAGGAGTGCGGCGGAAATACCCGATCTGGTGGCTGATTTTTTCATAGACATACCTCTTTAATGGAATTTTGGACACCGTATACCGGGCGGTTGTTGCTTGTCGGCGCACATGTCGCCCCACGATCACCGTCGCTCGGGACCGGACCGTACCGGATTCGGGCTCGCTTCAGCGGCAGGGGGCTAAATGCCCACCCGCCTCAGTCTCAGCGCATTGCTGATCACGGACACCGAGCTGAGGCTCATGGCCGCGGCGGCGATGATTGGCGACAGCAGCAGACCGAAGACCGGGTAGAGGACGCCGGCGGCCACCGGCACGCCCAGTGAATTGTAAACGAAGGCGAAGAACAGGTTCTGGCGGATATTACGCATGGTGGCCCGCGACAGCCGCCGCGCCCGCGCGATGCCGTTCAGGTCGCCCTTGATCAGGGTCACGCCGGCGCTCTCCATGGCTACGTCCGTGCCGGTGCCCATGGCGATTCCGACCTGGGCCTGGGCGAGCGCCGGAGCGTCATTGATGCCGTCCCCCGCCATCGCCACCTTGCGGCCCTCGCCCTGGAGGCGCTTGATGACTTCGGCCTTCTGATCGGGCAGCACCTCGGCGGTGACCTCGTCGATGCCGAGCTGCTTCGCTACCGCCTGCGCGGTGGTGCGACTGTCGCCGGTGAGCATCACGATACTGATGCCTTCCTCGTGCAGCGCCTCGATGGCGCGCGGCGTGCTTTCCTTGATCGGGTCGGCGACGCCGAGCAGACCGGCCGGACTGTTGTCGATGGCCACGAACATGACGGTCTGGCCCTCACCGCGCAGCGTCTCAGCCTGTTCGGACAGGGCCTCGGCGTCCACGTCCAGCTCCGCCATCAAGGCCCGGTTGCCGAGGGCGACCCGGTTGCCGTCGACGGTGCCCGCGACGCCCTTGCCGGTTCGTGACTCGAAGTCTGAAACGCTTGCCAGCTCCACGCCACGTTCTTCGGCGCCGGCGACGATGGCCGCCGCCAGGGGATGCTCGCTGCCCCGCTCGAGACTGGCGGCCAGGCGCAGGAGGGCCGCTTCGTCCATGCCTTCCGCCGGGTGGGCCGACACCAGCCTGGGTTTGCCTTCGGTCAGGGTGCCGGTCTTGTCCACCACCAGGGTGTCGATCTCCCGCATGACCTCGATGGCTTCGGCGTTCTTGAACAGTACGCCCATGTTGGCGCCGCGTCCCGTCGCCACCATGATGGACACCGGCGTCGCCAGGCCGAGCGCGCAGGGACAGGCGATGATCAGCACTGCCACGGCATTGATGAGCGCGTAGGCCATGGCCGGCTCCGGGCCCACCAGTGCCCAGACGATGAAGGTGATGACGGCGATCAGCACCACCGCCGGCACGAACCAGCCCGCGACAAGGTCGGCGAGCTTCTGGATCGGGGCGCGGCTGCGCTGGGCCTCCGCCACCATCTGCACGATCTGCGACAGCACGGTCTCGGCGCCGACCCGCTCGGCCTTCATGATCAGGCCGCCGGTGCCGTTCACCGTGGCGCCGATGACGCGGTCGCCGGGGTTCTTCTCCACCGGCATGGGCTCGCCCGTGATCATGGACTCGTCCACCGCGCTCGAGCCTTCGATCACCTCGCCGTCCACGGGCAGCTTTTCACCGGGCCGCACGCGGAGCCGGTCTCCGGCCCGGACATCGTCCAGCGGCACGTCCTCCTCGCTGCCGTCGTCATTCAGACGCCGGGCGGTTTTCGGGGCGAGTCCCAGCAGCGCGCGGATGGCGGTGCCCGTCTGGTGGCGGGCGCGCAGCTCCAGCACCTGCCCGAGCAGCACCAGGGTCGTGATGACCGCGGCGGCCTCGAAATAGATGGCCACCTCGCCGTGGGCGTCCCGGAAGGAGGGCGGAAAGATGCCTGGCAACACGGCCGCCACCACGCTGTAGGCATAGGCGACGCCGACGCCGAGCCCGATCAGCGTGAACATGTTCAGGCTGCGATTGACCAGGGAATTCCAGAACCGTACGAAAAACGGCGCGCCGCCCCACAGCACCACGGGCGTGGCCAGTGCCAGCTCGACCCAGGTGAGCATGCGCGGCGAGGCCAGCCAGTCGAAAGACAGGCCCACCGCGTCGCCCATGGCGATGATCACAAGCGGTACCGTCAGCACTGCGCTGATCCAGAAGCGACGAGTCATATCGACCAGCTCGGGATTATCTTCCTCCTCGAGGGTCACGGTGCGCGGCTCCAGGGCCATGCCGCAGATGGGACAATCGCCCGGCTCGTCGCGCACGATCTCCGGATGCATGGGGCAGATGTATTCGGTTTTGGTCGCGGGGGCGGCAGGGGTCTCGGGCTCCAGCGCCATGCCGCACTTGGGGCAGGTGTCCGGGCCGTCGCTTTCCACGCCGGGGCACATCGGGCAGATGTAGCGGCCGCTCGCCGGGGCGGCGGGCGGCGTTTCCCCCGATCCCGACAGATAGCGGTCGGGATCCGCCGTGAATTTGTCCCGGCAGCCTTCGCGGCAGAAGTAGTATGTGTCGCCCGCGTGATCGGCGCTCACGGCGCTGGAAGGGTCCACGGTCATCCCGCAGACGGGATCGGTCGCCTGTCCGGCTTTGTCGCTCGCCGCGGCGTGGTGATGGTCAGCCATGTCTGGTCAAATCTCCGGTTCGGGTTGTTTCCCGGGCGGTCCGGGCCCGGCTGTCGTCGGCCAGCGCTTCGATAATGGGGCAACCGTCCACGGGACCGTGGCCTGAGCATTGCTCGGCGAGCTCCGCCAGGACCGAGCGCATTCGTTCCAGGTCCGCCATCTTGGCTTCGACTTCATCCAGCTTGGCCTCGGTGAGGGCCTTGACCCGGCCGCGGTCGCCTCCGGGATTGTCGTGAAGCGCCAGCAGCTCGCCGATCTCGGGCAGGCTGAAGCCGAGCGCCTTGGCGCGCCGGATGAAGACCAGGCGGCTGACCGCCTCGGCGCCGAACCGCCTGTACCCGCCCTGCGAGCGGGGCGCCTCGGGAATCAGGCCGCGGCGCTCGTAGAACCGGATGGTTTCCGGCCCCACGCCGCAGCGCTTCGCCAGTTGTCCGCGTGTCATGGTGCTCATAATGGGATTGTAAACCCTGTACCGTGGTACAGGGTCAAGCGTCGATTACATGGCGTCAAAACGCGTGTACGGCGGGACGCCAATGATTCGTTCCGCAACAGCGAGGTTGCGTTGTATGCTTCCTTGGAATCAATTCACCCGATCGTCCCGCCGGTACTCCTGATGCTTCTTGAATACGAGCCCCTGATTCGCGTGGTCTGCTTTGTCGGCATTCTGGCCGTGATGGCGATATGGGAGGTCTCGGCGCCCCGGCGGCGGCGGGAGATCCCCCGGCTGCTTCGCTGGACGGGGAATCTCGGCATCGTCGTCATCGACACGCTCCTGCTGCGCCTGGTGTTCCCGGTCGTCGCGGTGGGGCTGGCGGTCCTTGCGGAGGAACGCGGCTGGGGACTCCTCAATGTATTCGCTGTGCCGTGGGTACCGGCCTTCGTGGCGTCGGTCCTGCTGCTGGATCTCGCGATCTATCTGCAGCACGTGATGTTCCACGCGGTCCCGGCGCTGTGGCGGCTGCACCGCATGCACCATGCCGATCTCGAGTTCGACGTGACCACAGGACTGCGTTTCCATCCGGTGGAAATCCTGTTGTCCATGGGCATCAAGCTGGTCGTGGTGGCCGCACTGGGGCCGCCGGCCGTCGCGGTGCTGGTGTTCGAGGTGCTGCTGAACGGCACGTCGATGTTCAACCATGGCAACGTGCGGATCCCCAAGGGGCTGGACCGCGTCCTGCGCTGGTTCGTGGTGACGCCGGATATGCACCGCGTCCATCACTCCATCCACCGCAACGAGACGAACAGCAATTTCGGCTTCAACCTGCCTTGGTGGGACCGGCTGCTGGGGACCTACCGCGCCCAGCCCAGGGAAGGCCACCAGGGCATGA
>JBEPXV010000168.1:0-5425 GCA_041641695.1 Gammaproteobacteria bacterium
GCCACCAGAACGTTGTCGCAGCCGCTCAGGAACGAGGCACCGACGACACTGGCCGCCGGACCGGACATGACGGTCTCCACGGGACGCGCCAGCGCGGTGTCCTTGTTGATCAGCGAGCCGTCGCCCTTGACGATCATCAGCGGCGCATCGATACCGTAGTCGCCCAGTATGCCGTCCACGGCCTCGATCAGCTGCCGCACGTAGGGAACGATCCGCGCGTTCACCGCGGCCGTCACCGCCCGCCGCGGCGCGTCCAGGGCGCTGGACAGCTCGTGGCCGCAGGTCACGGGGCGGCCGCCCCCGTGCGCGTCGACCAGCTCGCGCAGCCTGATCTCGTGAGACGGGTTGCGCGCGCCGAACATCCCCGATATGGCGAACGCCGAGACATTGTCGCGATGCCGCTCGATCGCCTCGAGGGCGGAGGCCTCGTCCAGGGGCTCGGACTCCAGGCCCTGGGGATCGTGGGCCCCGGCGAGCAGCACCACCGGGTCGTCCCCCACCAGGTCCCGGAGCCGGCTTCGCTCGACCTGCTCGCCGGTAAACCCGGCAAGCAGCACGCACACCGGCATGCCGCGCTGCTCAACCACCGCGTTGGTGGTGAGGGTCGTCGACAGGCCCACCATGCCCGCCCGCCGGAGCTGGTCGCGGGGCAGCTCGTCCAGCACGTCACGTATGCCCCGGGCGAGGTCGAAGTGGGTGGTGAGCGCCTTGGCGTGGGCGACGACGGCGTTGTCCGCGTCCATGAGCACCGCGTCGGTGAACGTGCCACCCGCATCGATTCCGAGCCTGAGATTCATCCGGGATGTGCCACGCGGTCAACGCTGAAGGGAATGCAATCAGCTGTGAAGCGTACCATGAAACCACCCGGCCGGCCGGGGGCGCCGAGAGCGGCCGACTTTGGTGCGCGCTACGGTATGAGCCGCTGCAGCTCGTCCACCAACCGGTCTTCCTGGTAGGGCTTGGTGAAGTAGCGGTTCACCCCTGCCAGCTCCGCCTGCCGGCGATGCTTCTCGGTGGACCGGGACGTGATCATGATCATGGGTATCCCGGCGGTGTCACTGTCGGCCCGCAGATGCGCCGCCAGCTCCAGGCCGTTCATTCTCGGCATCTCCATATCCACCAGGATCGCGGCTGGCTTTTCCTGCTCGATACTGTTCAATGCAGCGAGACCGTCTATCGCGGTAGCCGACCGGTAGCCGGCGTCCGACACCAGCTCCGACAGCGAGCGCCGGGCGCTGACCGAGTCGTCCACCACCAGGACCAGCGGCAGGTCCCGACCGCGCTCAATGGCCGCGGCATGGCCGACCTGCTGCAACATGCCCGGCAGGCCCTCGGACTGCTGCCTGAGCAGCTCCCGAACGTCCACCACGCCCGCCACGCTGCCGTCGGCCATGATGGCGCCGCCGATCACGCCGGGCACCTGCGGCACGTAGCGGCCCAGCCGCTTGACCACGAGATAGCGGCTGTCCAGGACTTCCTCCAGGACCACGGCCCAGGCCTCGCGCTCTCCCTGGACCAGCAGCAGCGGCACGGGCCTGCCGCCGTCGAGCTCGGGCAGGGCCTGGTCGATGCCCACCAGCCGGGCCAGCGAGACGACCCGGTAATCCCGCTCGTCGAACTCGAACAGCGGCTCACCGTCGGTGGATTTCCACTGCCCGAGGTCGGAAAAGATCAGCTGCTGCACGGAGCTGCTGGGCACACCCAGCACTATGCCCGCGTTTCGCACCAGCAGGGTATGCACCGAGATCAGGGTCATGGGCACGCGAATGGTGACCCCGATTCCCTTGCCGGGCTCCGAGGCGATGTCCAGGGTGCCGCGCTGCTCCATCACGGCGGTGTTCACGACGTCCATGCCGATCCCGCGGCCCGAGATCTGGGTGGTTTCGCCGCGCGTCGAGAAGCCGGGCAGCAGCACCAGCCTGGCCAGATCCTGGTTCGACATCTCCAACGGATTGCCCTGGATCAGGCCGCGCTCGACGCCGATCTCGCGTATGCGGTCGTAGCTCAGCCCCCGGCCGTCGTCGCGGACGTGCAGCGAGACGTTGTCGCCGTAGCGCTCGACGCGGATGCTCACCTCGCCGGTGCCGGGCTTGCCGGCGCGCGTTCGTTCCGTCTCGTCCTCGATGCCGTGGTCGACGGCATTGCGCAGCATGTGCATCAACGGGTCGGTGAGCCGGTTCAGCACGGCGCTGTCCACCAGGACCTCCTCGCCTTCCACCGCCAGGTTGACGGACTTTCCGGTGGATCTCGCCGTCTGGCGGACGACGCGGCCCAGGCGCGGGACGATCGACCGGAACGGCACCATGCGGGTGCCCATCACGCTCTCGTTCAGCTCGCGGCTGAGCACGTCCTGCTGCTTGAGCATCGCCCGCAGCCTGCCGAACTCTTCCCGGATCTGGGTCGTGTATTCCCGGGTATCCGTGATGCTTTCCGCCAGGAAATTCGTCGCCGTGTGCAACTCGTTGTACTCGTCCATCTCCAGTGTATCGAACACCGGGTCCGTCCGGCCCGGGCCTGCGGCGAGGCTCTTCGCAGTGGACACGCTGCGCATCTCCACCAGTTCCTGGATGGTGGTCAGCCGCTCCCACATGAGCGTCTGCTGCTTCATCAGGGTATCCAGCCGGCTGCCGAGGGATTCACTCAGTCCCTGGAGCTGCACGGTCGAGATGGACACCTCCCCGGCCTGGCGCAGGAGGTCCTCGATCAGCGACGTGGAAACCCGCATCGATTCCGGCGCGCTCACCGCCGCGTCGTCCCGGGTCGGCTGCGCCGCCGGCGCCGCGTCGCCGGATTCTGGCGCGTCCGTCGGCCCGGCATCCGCCGCGGCTGCTTCGTCCCGGCCGATTTGCCACCCTCGCAGGGTATCGACAAGCGCCTCGGTCTGCGTCGGGGCGGCGCCCGAGCCCAGCAGAAATTCGAGCTGCGAAGCCAGGCAGTCGGCGCTTTCCATGAGCACCTCCGCCAGTCGATCGTCCGGGAGCCGTTGCTGCTGATACAGGGACTCGAGGAGATCCTCGCAGGCATGCATCAGGGTGGCGACGGCGGGAACCCCCGTGACGTTCGAAGAGCCCTTGACCGTATGGGCCAGGCGCTGGGCCCGCAGCAGGTCGTCGCGGTCGCCGGCGCCGTCCAGGAAGCGCTGAATGTGATCGGTGAACTGCTCCGCGAGCTGCGGAACTTCGTTGAAGAATGCCTCGGCCAGCTGCGGGTGAACGTCCTCCGGGAGGTTGAGGCGGTACTCGTCCCGGCCGCTATCCGGCGCGCCCGGTGTCTCCCGGGAGTCCGGCGCGCTGCCCGCCTCGGCTACGCCGCCGGCCGCCGCACTGCGCGGTGGCATGGTCTCCGGCATAGCCGTCTCCGCTGCCACGCCCGGCAGCATCGAGCCCTCCGGCATCCCCCTCTCCGGCCGGTCGCCCCGGGCTGCCGAAGGCTGCGATTCCGGCACCGGGGAATCGACACCGGCCGGCTCGCCGTCATCGCCCGGCCCGGCATCGTCCTGGAGCTGCTCCAGCAGCCGGCCCATGACCGTATAGGCCTGGTTCTCGCCCATGGGCACGGGCCAGTCGGGCTGCTGAAGATAGTAAATCACGGTGCCCAGCGCGTCGGCGTCCTGGGGCGCGTCCAGAAACACCCGCAATACCGGCAGGATACCGTGCAGCGTCTCGAGCTGCTCCGGGCCGGGACCGGAGTCTCCGCAGGCATCGATCAGCCGCTGGCTGTTGAACCAGACGAATTCGGTGACCTCCGACAGGGCACCCATGCCCGCCGACTCCGCGCTGTCATAGATGTCCCGCCACAGCGCCGAATAGACGGCGGCCGCCTCGACGTCCCCATGCTCGACGATTTCCATCGCCAGCCGGTCCAGCTCACCCGCCGATGCGTCGATACGCTCGATCAGCCCGGGGATTGCCTGCAGGTCACTCATGCGGAGTCGCGATTGCCGGCCGTCATCAGGCCGGCAGCTTGAAGGCGCGCACCGAAGCCACGAGCTGGCGCGCATAGTCCACGAGGTTCCGGGTCTGGGAGAGCTGATCGTCGACCTGCTGCGCGGTGGCCTGGGTACGCTCCATCATGTGGGCGGCGCGCTCGCGCAGGTCGTCTCCCACCTTCGACTGCTGCTCGGTTTCACTGGCGATCTCCCGGACCGAGCGCACCAGATCTTCCGTGGTCTGCTGGGTTCGGGTCATCTGGCCGCCCGCCGCCTCGGCGAGCTGGGTGCCTTCCACCACCTGCGAGATGGTGCGGTCCATGGTGGCGATGGTGTCATTGGTATCGACCTGGATGTTCTGCACAAGCGAGGATATCTGCCCCGTGGCCTCGCGCGCGTTGCCGGCCAGGCTCTGAATTTCCTCCGCCACCACCGCGAAGCTGCGGCCCGCCTCGCCCGCCGAGGCTGCCTGCATGCTCGCGTTCAGCGCCAGCACGTTGGTTCGTTCGGCGATGGTGTTGATGATGTCCACCACGTTGCTGATCTCGTTGGTGCGCTCGCCGAGGCGCTTGAGCCGCTTGCCCGTCTCCTGAATCGCCTCGCGGATCTCGTTCATGCCGGACAGGTTGTTCTGCACCGTCTGCATGGCTTCCCGGGTGATGCTCTGCGTCTCCTCGGCGGCGGTGTTGGCGCTCCGCGCCAGCTGGGTGATGTTCTGCAGGGCGCGGGACGCCTCCTCCAGGCCCTGCACCGTGCGCTCGATCTCCTCGCGCTGCATGCCTTCCGTCTGGTCCACCGCCTCGGCCTTCTGGTTGACCAGGTTGGACGCGGACTCCACCTGCTCGGCAACACCGGCCACCTGCATCAGCACCCGCGACGTCTCCTCGGTCATGAGATTCATGGCGTCGGCGACCGGCCCGGTGACGTCCTGGGACACGGGCAGCGTCACGGTCAGGTCCCTCTGGCTCAGCCGGCTCACACCCTCCAGCAGCCGCGCCACCGAGTCGTTGAGCCGCTCGTTCTCTTCCTCGGCCCTGGCCATCGTCGACACTTTGTCGGAGAGCAGCTCGTCGAGGGCCGTGCCCAGCTCCGCCAGCTCGTTGCGCCCGGTGAGCCCGGCTCTCTGGTCATAGTTGCCCTCGCCGATCTGCGTCACGGTGTCCGAGAGCTTGCGGACCGGATCCGATATCGAACGGTAGATCAGGACACCCAGCCCGGTGGCCAGAATCACCCCGAAGACGACGATTGCCGAACCCATGGTGAAGAAGGCCTCCCCGTTGCGCAGCGACTCTGCGAACGCCTGTGCTGAAGTGTACTGCCGCTCCATCGTCGAGGCCGCCAGCGAATCCATGAACGGGTCAATGAGGCTCGACAGATCGTTGCGCACGAACAGGGACAGGTTGACCCGATCTTCCTGCTCGAGCAGTCGCGTGGCCTCGTCGATCGCCTGCTCCACGCCGGGACGCCACGGCACCAGGGCGTCTTCGATGAATTCCC
>JBEPXV010000169.1:0-5392 GCA_041641695.1 Gammaproteobacteria bacterium
ATCTTGCCGTTCAGGCCGTCGGGAATGTCGATGTCCATGTCCGTGCTGGCCACATACGCGCCCAGGGTGTTGTAGTAGGGCGTGGTGAAGTCGATCACCTTGTCGCGGTCCTCGGTGATGGACATGGACGTCATGATGAGGTCGATCTTGCCGGAGTTCAGCGCCGGGATGATGCCGCTCCAGGCGGTCGGCGTGATCTGGCACTCCTGCTCGATCCGGTCGCAGATCGCGCCGGCCAGCTCAACCTCGAAGCCGGTCCAGGAGCCGTCGGCGCTCTTGTAGGTGAACGGCGGGTAGGGCTCGGCGGAAATGCCGACCTTGAGCGGGTCCGCGGCCGCAGCCGTGGCGACGGCGAAAAGGGCCGTCAGCCCCGCCGCGGCGGTGCAAAAGTATCGAATCAAATTCATGGTCTCCTCCGTTGGTCGGCCCGTTGATTGTCGTTGCCGCGGTCCGCGCGTGGCCGGTCTCGGGGCCGCAAGTCATGAGACCGGCTGCGTGTCGTTCAGGCCGCGGCCGATGAGACGAACTGCCGGCAGCGTTCGCTGGCCGACTGCTCGAAAACCTGCTTCGGCGTCCCCTGCTCCTCCACCACGCCCTGGTCCAGGAAAACGACCCGGGTGGAGACGTCCTTCGCGAAGCTCATCTCGTGGGTGACCAGCACCATGGTGCGGCCCTCCTCCGCGAGCCCGCGAATCACCTTGAGCACCTCACCCACCAGCTCCGGATCGAGCGCCGAGGTCGGCTCGTCGAACAGCAGGACGCGCGGCTGCATCGCCAGGGCGCGGGCGATACCGGTCCGCTGCTGCTGGCCGCCTGACAGGAACGCCGGGTACTCGTCGCGCTTGTCGGACATGCCCACTTTGGCCAGGAGGTCCTCCGCCAGCTCGGTCGCCTCCTTCTTCGGCATGCCCAGAACCTGCACCGGCGCCTCAATCACGTTGCCCAGGACCGTCATGTGGGGCCACAGGTTGAACTGCTGAAACACCATGGTGACCTTGGCGCGCAGACGCTGGATCTGTGCCCGGTCGATGCCGGTGGTGCGGCCCAGGCGATCCCGCTCGAAGTGGACCTGCTCGCCGGCGATCTCCAGGTCGCCGCGCTCCGGCATCTCCAGCAGATTCAGGCAGCGCAGCAGCGTGCTCTTGCCGGAGCCGCTGGCGCCGATGATGGTCAGCACGCTGCTTTCCTCGGCGGTCAGCGAAACACCACGGATGACCTTGAGGCCGCCGAAGCTCTTTTCGATGCCGGTGGCCCGGACCGCCATCGTTGTGCCGCCGGATTCCGCGTTATTCGAGTTCGATGCGTGCATGGTGCTGTTTCGGATCGATTCAGTGTCACACAAAACTGAACAACTGTTCAAGGCGATCCCCTTTTCCACACGTCGCGTGCAAGCAGCCCGTCGAGAAACGTCTCGCACAGCCGGACGCCCTCGTCCGGCGTAAAGGTGCGCGGGTTCAGGCACCACTCCAGCCACAGCCCGTCCAGCATCCCCGACAGCCCGATGGCCGCCAGCCGGGTGTCCAGCCGCAAAGGGGCGTCATCCCGGGCCAGGCCCTGCAACAGTTCCTCCAGTGTCGCGAGGTAGGCGCCGTAGGTGCGGTCGTGAACTTCCGCGATCAGCCGTGACTTGTGGGTCATGCTCCAGAAGGACAGCCAGACACGCAGCAGCCCCGAATCGAGAATTACCGAGGAGAATGACGCCTCGATGAATGCCGACAGACGGGTGCGCGCATCCCCCTCGGCGGCGCGCGCGGCCTCGCCGAGGGTGGCCAGCAGGTCGTTCGAGACCTGTTCGTAGACGTCGGCGACCAGGGCCTCCTTGCTGTGGTAGTGGTGGTTGACCAGCCCGAGAGACACCCCCGCCTCCCGGCAGATGCTGCGAATGGATGTCCGCTCCGCGCCCTGCTCCGCCAGGCAGCGCAGCGTTGCCGCGATCAGCGCCTGGCGGCGCTCGTCGGGCGCCTGACGGCTGAACTTCCGCGCCCGGCCGGTGCTTTGGGGATGGCTTTCGCTCATCGTCGTGCTGTTCTTAGTTGTCGTATCAAGACTAATTGAACGCCCGTTCATCAGTGGCTATGATAATGCCCCTGCCGCAGATAAGGAACCGCCATGAAATTCTCCCCCCTCGTCGACCGGATTGCCGGTGAAGGCGCCGCCGCGTGGGACCTGCACGCCGAAGCCGCGGCCGCGGCCGAGCGCGGCGACGACGTGATACTGCTGAGCGTCGGCGACCCGGACCTGGACACCCCCGGGCCGGTTACCGAGGCGGCGATATCCGCCCTGCGCGCCGGCGATACCCATTACACCGAGGCGCTCGGCAGCTGGCCGGTGCGTGAGGCGGTCGCGCGCCACTTCGCCGGGCATGGCGGCTGGCAGGCCGGGCCGGAGAACGTCTGCATCGTATCGGGGGCGCAGAACGGCCTGTACTTCGCTTCGATGCTGCTGCTGCAGCCCGGCGACGAGGCCGTGATGCTCGAGCCCGGCTATGTCACCTACGAGGCCACCATCGGCGCCAGCGGCGCCGCCCCGGTCATGGTCGGCACCCGCGCGGCAGCCGGATTCCGCCCGGACCCCGACGCCATCGCGGCGGCCGTCACGCCGCGCACCCGGGCGCTTTTTCTTACCAACCCGAACAATCCCACCGGCGTTGTCATGACCGGGGACGAGCTCGAGGCGATCGCCGCCATCGCGCAGCAGCACGATCTGTGGGTCGTGAGCGACGAGGTTTATGCCGCCCTGTGCTTCGACGCGCCCCACCACTGCATTGCGGCGCTGCCGGGCATGTCCGGGCGCACGGTCACGGTGTCGAGCCTGTCGAAGTCCCATGCCATGACGGGATGGCGCGCCGGCTGGATCATCGGCCCGCGGCCCCTGATCGATCACGCCGCCAATCTCACCCTGGCCGTGCTCTACGGGCTGCCGGGCTTTGTGCAGCAGGCGACGGTGGCCGCGCTGGCGGACGCGGATGCCATAGCCTCGCGAGTGAGCGATATCATGCGGCACCGGCGCGACCTGATGGTGGAAGCGCTTGCCGACATCCCGGGCCTGCGGGTGACGCCGCCGCAGGCGGGGATGTTCGTGATGGTCGATGTACGCGGCACGGGCCTGGACAGCGCCGCTTTCGCGCAGCGGCTGTACCGCGAGCAGGGGGTGTCGGTGCTCGACGCCTCGGCGTTCGGGCGCAGCGCGGCCGGGCACGTCCGCCTGTCGTACACGGTGGACGAGTCCCGGATCGGGGAAGCCTGCCGCCGGATCCGGGCGTTCTGCACCGCTATCGCGGACGCGGACGGCGGGAAGCGGGTCCATGGCTGAGCCCGCGGGCCCCGGAGCCTGGGTCGTCGCCCGGCTCGCCGAGCGCGGCGTCGAACGGGTGTTCGGCATCCCGGGCGTGCACACCATCCCGTTGTACGCCGGGCTCGCCGGCAGCGGGATCGAGCACGTGGCCGCCCGCCACGAGCAGGGCGCCGGATTCATGGCGGATGCCTGGGCCCGGGTCTCGGGGCAACCCGGTGTCTGCTTCGTGATCACCGGTCCCGGCGTGACCAACATCGCCACCGCTATGGGACAGGCGTACGCCGACTCCATTCCCATGCTGGTGCTGTCCAGCGTCTCGGACCGCCGCCATCTTGGCCGCGGCCTCGGCCAGCTGCACGAGCTGCGCGACCAGCAGGCCCTGGCGGCCGGGGTGAGCGCGTTCAGCCATACTCTGCACACCCTGGCCGACCTGCCGGCGGTTCTGGACCGCGCCTTCACTGTATTCGCGGGCGGCCGCCCCCGTCCGGTGCATATCGAGATTCCCCTGGACTTGTGGCGGGGGCAGCCGCCGCGGGGCGCGCCGGCTCCGGCCAGGGTTACCGCGCTGGCGCAGCCGGCGGAAGCGCATCTCGCCGCCGCCGCGCACAGGCTCGACGAGGCGTGCCGGCCGGTGATCCTGGCCGGCGGCGGCGCCCGCTGGGCTGCCGGGCCGCTCGCGGAGCTGGCGGACCGGATCGACGCGCCGACCATCATGACCACCAACGGCCGCGGTGTCCTCGGGCCGGATCATCTTCTTGCTGTGCCGGCCAGCCCCTCGCTGGCCGGCGTGCGCCGGTTGCTGGTCGAAAGCGACGCCACCCTGGCGGTCGGCACGGAGATCGGGCCGACGGACTATGACATGTACGAGCGGGGCATGCCTGAACTGGGCGAGACCTTGATTCGTCTGGACATCGACGCCGGGCAGATGACCCAGCCACGCCCCGCGGATATCCCCCTGGCTGGCGACGCGGCGTCCACGCTGGATGCGTTGCTGGGGAGACTGGCGAGCCGCTCCCCGGACCGCGGCGGCGCCGAGCGCGCGCGGCGCGCCCGGAACGACGCGATGGCAGGCCTGGAGGCGCCGATGCGCCGCGCCCTGGCGGTCCTGGAAACGGTGCGCGACGCGCTGCCCGGGGCGGTCCTCGTGGGCGACTCCACCCACCCGGTTTACGCGGGCAATCTGTACTACGCCGCGCCGCAGCCCGGAACCTGGTTCAACTCCGCCACCGGCTTCGGCACCCTGGGCTACGCCCTGCCCGCCTCCCTGGGGGCCGCCCTCGCCGCGCCGGGCCGCCCTGTGGTCTGCCTGGCCGGCGACGGCGGCCTGCAGTTCACCCTCGGTGAGCTCGCGTCCATCCGGGACCAGAAACAGGCCGTGATCGTGCTGGTGTGGAACAACGAGGGTTTCGGCGAGATCAAGCGGGCCATGCAGGCGGAAGGCGTGACGCCGGTCGGCGTCGACCTGTTCACCCCGGACTTTGCCGGGCTCGCCGACGCCTATGGCTGCGCGTATGAGGCGCCCGAGAATCTCGAAGCGTTATCCGGCGTCCTGACGGCTGCCACCGGGCGATGGCAGCCGACCCTGGTGTGCCTCGACGAGGCGCGCTTCGTTCAAAATGGGGACGGAGGGATTAATAAATAGGCAACGGATTACACCCGGCTATGACATGGCACCATGTGGTTGCCTGTTTTCTAATCCCTCCGTCCCCATTTTTCCCAGGCGCCGGGCGAGGACCTTGCGACGGCTGCCGACGGTGTCGCGGTCCATGTAGCACTGGCGCAGATGACGGTGGCCGCCGCCCTTCTCGTAGCCGCTCCGTCCGTGCAGCATGCGGTAATTGTCCATGATGGCGAGGTCGCCCGGCTGCAGCTTGGTGCGGATCTGAAACTGCGGGTCGGACACCAGCTCGGTAAGGCGCCGGCGCGCCCGGTAGTAGCGATCGAGCAGGTCCGGATCGTCCGCCGCCACGGCTTCGGTCCGGTTGGACAGGCGAAGCTGGCGCACCTGCCCGTGCTCGTCGAGCTCGATCAACGGGCCGCTGTGCTCGAGGATGGTGTCGTCGTCGACGTAGCGGAACTCCGGGCGCACCCGGGTGAG
>JBEPXV010000170.1:0-5371 GCA_041641695.1 Gammaproteobacteria bacterium
GGATTGGAAGCCGAGACACTGGCTTCGGCTTCTTTCGCGGACACCGCATTCGAGCTGTTTCAAGGCGAAGGCACCGCCCTGGTGGAGCTGGACCACGACCATCGCATAGTTCGATGCAACCGGGGCTATGCGGCCGCCTGCGGCTGCGCGCCCGCGGACCTGGAGGGAGTGCTGCCGGCGGACCTGTTCACCATACATATTATCGGCGCGCCGGGAGACAACGACGCCGAATCCGTCCTGTCACACGCCTATCCGTACATCACGCGGGAGGAATGGCTCTGCAAGCACGGCAAGCACTGCACGATGACGTGGCTCAAGCTCTGGATCCACGACCACCCGCGCGGCGAGCGCTACTTGAAGCTCGGCACCTGCCGCGACCACGCGGCGGACGACAGCGGCGAGGACGTCGACAGCCGCGTGCAGCTCCAGGCATTTCTCGACTCCGCACCCGATGCCATAATCACCATCAACGACCGGGGCGAAATAATCTCGGCGAATCCCGCCACCGAAGAGCTGTTCGGATACTCACGGAACGAGCTGAAGAACCGCAATGTTTCCATGCTCATGCCCAGCCCGGACCGTGAGAGGCACGACGGCTATCTCCGGCGCTACCGGGAAAGGGGCGAGGCCCGGATCATCGGCATCGGCCGGGAGGTAGTCGCCCTGCGCAAGGACGGCGCCACGTTCCCCGCGCGCCTGTCGGTGAGCGAATTCGAGGCGCATGGCAGGAAATATTTCACCGGGATGCTGCAAGACATCTCCGACCGGGTCAGGGCGGAAGAAAAACAGCGGGCAATGTTTGCCGAGCATGCACACGCGTCCCGGGTGGTTGCCCTCGGCGAGATGGCATCGAGCATCGCCCACGAGATCAACCAGCCTCTCACGGCCATCATCAGCTATGCCGATGCCTCGCGCAGGCTGCTCGAGACGAGCGGCCACGACGGCGAAACCCTGAACCACGCCCTGCGCCAGATCTCCGAGCAGGGACAGCGCGCCGGGGAGATCATTCGCCGTCTTCGCGAGTTCGTCAGAAAGAAGGAGCCCAGGCGCAGCTCCGTCAATATCAATGAGCTCATAAAAGCCGCCGTGGCCCTGACCTCGCACGACGCCGACCGTTACGGCATCTCCGTGATGTTCAATCTCGAACCCGGATTGTCACTCGCCATGGTGGACCGGCTCCAGATCGAGCAGGTGATACTGAACCTGGCCCGCAACAGCATCGAGGCCATCAACGACGGGGAGGAACAGAATGGCGAGATTCACGTCAGCAGCCGCGCCCGAAACGGTTGTATCGAAATCGCGGTTTCCGACAACGGGGCGGGTATAAGCGGTTCGGAGCTGAGCCGGATTTTCGATCCCTTCTACACCACCAAGGAGCGCGGCACCGGGCTCGGCTTATCCATCAGCCAGTCCATTGCCGAAGCGCACGGCGGCAACCTGACCCTGGAGCCGAACCCCGACAAGGGGGTTACGGTCACCCTCATTCTGCCGGTGGAAACCGATGACTGAAACCGGAAGCACGGTCTTTGTCGTCGACGACGATGCCGCGATCCGCAGTGGGCTGTCCATGCTGCTGGAAAGTTATGGATACTCCGTCGAGACGTTCGCCTCACCCGCTGCGTTTCTCGACCGCTGCGCACAGCCGCTTCCCGAACGTTTCATGGCGATACTCGATCTCAGCATGCCGGAAATGAACGGCCTGGAGCTGCAGGCCGAGTTGAGCAACCGGTACACAGGCATGCCGATTGTATTTCTCAGCGGCGAGGGTGACATCCCCGCAGCCGTCAATGCCGTCCGGAACGGTGCCGTCGATTTTGTCGAAAAGCCGGTGGATACCGAGCTGCTGATCGACCGGATCGACACCGCGCTTCAACAGCAGCGCGACGAACATGGCAGTGACACGGCCGCCAATGCGACGCTGGCCCGCCTCGAGTCGCTGACGGGCCGGGAGCGCGAGGTTCTGGAGAACCTGGCCGGCGGCAAGATCAGCAAGGTCATCGCCCACGAGCTGGCCATCAGCGAGCGCACCGTCGAGCTTCACCGGTCGCGGATTTTGAAGAAAATGGGCGCCCGCAACACCGCGGAGCTGCTCACCCGGGTGATTCCAGTGCTTCAGCCGCGAAATATGTCGGGCAAAATGACCTGAATCACGGCGAGTCGACAAAAACAATGATCAAATCACCTGTGTGACAAACCATTGCGGGAACCGCCCGCGCTTATGACAAACACCGAACAGAATACCGGCGCATTGCGGGTCGCGCTCATTGCCAGTGACGACGCGCTCCGCTCGTCGGTGAGGCTGCTGCTTACGGTATGCGGCATGCAGGTTGACGAGTATCGCACCGCGCGGCAGCTGCACGCGGCCCAGCCTGCGTCCTACGCCTGTCTCGTCGTCGACTGCCGGCTGTCCGACATGCAGGGGAGCCGGCTGTGCTCGGAAGTGATCCGGCTCGCTCACGCCGTGCCGGTTGTCGTGCTTTCGGCCTCGCCCGGTGTGTTCGATTTCGCGAGGATCGCGCGCCCGAACGTCCGGGTGGTGGAAAAGCCGTTCCCGGGCGAGCTGCTGGTCGACACGATAAGACAAGCAGCCGGCGGCCTGCCGGACCACGGCGAGGGAAACGGAACACCCCCGCAGGCCCGGCCGGCGGCGTCCTGACGACGTGCCTGCCCGAACCGAGGTATTCACCAAGCTCGTCAGTGACCACATGGGCGCCCCGCCCGTCATCACGGGCGCGGAAACCCGCTGCGGCGATCTGCTCGACCAGATCCGAGTGAAGCAAAGCAGCAGCGCGGTGGTGGTGGACAACGACGGGACGCTCTTCGGCATCGTCACGGAGCAGGATATATGCCGCAGGGTCGCATTCCAGGTCGACGAGGGGACTCCCGTACGGCAAGTCATGTCGCGTCCCGTCTGGACCGTGAGCTCCGATGACCGGCTGTTCCAGGCCATCGGGCACATGCGTCGACGGGACCTGCGCCACATGCCCGTCGTCAGCCCCGCCACGGGGGAAATCGTCGGCGTCCTGGAGCTCCAGCAGGCCCTGGCCGTCGCGGCGGCCCAGATGGTGGAGCAGATCGATCGGCTGACCCATGCCGCGACGCTGCGCGGCATGGAGCAGACCAAGCAGGCCCAGGCGGCGGTTGCCGGCCAGTTGTTCGAGGACTCCACCACCGCGCCGGATGTGCAGCGGTTCATCACCGGTATCAATAATGACCTGTACCGGCGCATCGTCGACCTGTGCCTGGCGGATATGGTGGATTCCGGGTGGGGTCCGCCGCCAGTGGCATTCGACGTGGTGGTCATGGGATCGGGCGGACGCGGCGAGAGTTTTCTCTACCCCGACCAGGACAATGGATTCATCCTCGCCGATTATCCCGACGCCTCGCACGCTGATATCGATCCCTGGTTCATCGAGCTTGCGCGGCGCATGACCGACGGCCTCAACCGGGTGGGCTTTCCCTACTGCAACGGCTACGTCATGGCGACCAATCCGCTGTGGCGAAAGACCATCACGCAGTGGAAAAACCAGGTCGACCGGTGGATCGGCAAGGGTGCGGGCATGGTGCTCCGGCTCGCGGACATTTTCTTCGATTTCACGGCCGTGTACGGAGACGGTGAAATGACGCGCGAGTTGAGGCGGCATGTCACGGCAGTCGCCCACAGGCCGTTCTTTCTGCGGGAGATGTACGAGCTCGACTCGAGCCATGAAGTGGCGCTCGGGCCGTTCAACCGGTTGCTGGTCGACCGCGAGGAGGGACCGGACAAGGGCAAGCTGAATCTCAAGCTCACCGGCACACTGCCCCTGGTGGGTGCGGCGCGCATCGGTGCCCTGGCCAACCGTATCCCGGAAACCTCGACCATGACACGCATCGATGCCCTGCATGACAGGGGCGTCCTGTCTCTGGACGAGCGCGACTACCTGGCCGGCGCCTTCAGCCACATCACGAATCTGGTGCTCAGGCAGCAGGTCCGCGACTTCACCGCGGGTCGAAAAGTCGGCAACCATGTCGCACCTTCCGACATCACCAGACGCGAGCGGGACATGCTGGTGGACGGCCTCAAGGCGATCAAGCGGTTCAGGAAGCGCATCCGCATGGAGCTGACCGGCGACTTGTTCTGATCGCGCCGGATTACAGCTTTTCCTGCTCGCGGCGGATGTGAAAGACCCGGTTCGACGCCTCCAGCAGCTCACCGAGGGTCGCGAGGCCGTTGCGGCGCAGTACCGGAAGCATTCTGACGAAGATCTCCGCCGTGCCCCGCGCGTCGCCCAGGGCCGTGTGGCGAACCTCGTCGCTGATGCTCACTCCGAATCGGGCGGCGATGGCATCCAGCGTGTGGGCGCTGTGATTGGGCTGCAGCACGAACGAGATCAGCAATGTATCGAGCACGGGATTGTCGAATACCACGCCGCTCTCCTGCTCGTGCATCCTGACGAACTTCATGTCGAATGCCGCGTTGTGGGCTACCAGGACCGAACCTTTCACGAAGCCGGCGAATGAGCGAATCGCATCCGGCAATAAGGGCGCGCCGGCGACCATGTCGTCGCTGATACCGTGAAACCGGGTGGACGATGGCGGAATCGGCATGCCCGGATTAACCAGGGTATTGAACTCCTCCCCGGTCGGCGCGCCCTTGACGAGCCGGACTCCCGAGATCTGCACGATCTGGTCGCCCCGGGTGGGATTGAGGCCCGTAGTCTCGGTATCGAAGACGACGAAATCCAGATCATCCAGGGCCTTGTCCAGGGCATACCCCGCGTCCTGTGACTCGAACAGGGAAAAATCGTAGAACTCGGGGCGGTCGGACAGCATGCCGGGTCGCCCCCCGCGGCCATCACCGACATCGGCTTCGGCGGGGGTGAACGACAGCACATAGCCGGTGCAGCTTCCCTCCTGCTCAATGATCAGGCTCATTCTCAGACCCATGTGCCGCCCGTCGACGGTTTTCTCCTCGAACCGGGCTACCAGGGCGGATCCGGATTCCTTCTCGTAACGCCGCCGCAGCCGCGCGTACTCCCTGCGCAGCCGTGTGCCGCTCACCAGGCCGCCTATTGGCCGGTGCAGCCCGACCGGTCCGGCCGCTTCCAGAAACCTGGCGGCGGACTGGTTGAAGAGAACAATGCGGTGATCTTCGTTGCAGACGATTACGCCCTCGTGCAGGTCCCTGAGTATGGCCTCCAGGCGCGATTTACGGCGGTCGATCCGCGCCGCCGCCGCGTCCATCGCCCGGGCCGTATCCTGCCGCTCCCGGGAATACCTTCGGCCGACCTCTTCCACGAGCCGCGGCACTTCGCCAAGCTGGTGGCGCGGCGCGATATCGAGACGATGATCCGAGTCGGAATGCACGAACACGCTGAGATGATCCTGAAGC
>JBEPXV010000171.1:0-5371 GCA_041641695.1 Gammaproteobacteria bacterium
GGAAGCCAGGTCCTTGATTCACCGGGATTCGTCAGGCGGGTCTTGAACCGCGGCCGGTTGCTCCGGCAGGGGTATCAGTAATCGTCGAAAGGCTGCTTTGGCCGGGGTTGTCTGGATTGCCGGTGTTGCCGGGATTGCCGTCCTGGCCGGGGACACCCGGGTCGCCGGGATTCCCGCTCTGGCCGGGGTTGTCCGGGTTGCCGACGTTTCCGGGGTTGCCGCGATTGCCATTCCGGCCGGAATTGTTGCCGTTCCCGACGTTCGATGTGTCAATGACCTCCTCGATCTCCACTTCCTCGGGGGTGGCGACTCCCTGCGTGGCGTCCACGACGACGTTCCTGACCTCGACCCGGGATCCGGGCGGCACGGCTCCGATGGGCAGCGCAATGGTTCGGTTATTCGCGAGTACGAAGCTCAGCACGAGATTGTTGCTCGGCACGACGTCCACCAGCCTGAAGCTGCCGTCTTCTTCGGTGGTGGTGACCTGTCCGCCGGCGAAGACCATGATGCCGCCCAACGGTTGGGAATCGGCGTTGACGGGCCGGGCAAGCCAGCTTGCCGCTCCGGCCAGCATTCTCCGGGCCAGGGCCTGTTCATTCTGGGGTGCCTCGGTGATGACCCGGGACACGTTGCCGGTCACCGTGGTGATGCCGGTCCCGCCGATGCCGGAGCCGCCGGCACCGGACGTGTTGCTGCCGCCGCCGCAGGACGACAAGGCCATGGTCAGCACCAGGATGAGCGGGTTGAGCCAGCGGGGAAGGATGGCGATCAGGCGTGTCACGGCTGCTTCAGTTTACAAGACCGGTTATAGTCTGCGATAAAAGTGAACATAGGTGGGATGGAAACGCACGTCAAGTACACCGGGATGAGAATACAGTTATGGAATCGCCGTCCGACCAAGAGGGGAAACCAAGCTCGAATTCGACCGCGCCGGCGGTGCCGGAGTCGCTGAAAACCGCGATTTACACGGTGCTGCGGCCGTTGGTTGGCTTGCTGATGGAGCACGGACTCACGTTCCCGTGGTTGAGCGGCGTGCTCAAGTCGGTGTTCGTGGACGTCGCCGAGAAGGAGTTCCGCCTGCCGGACAAGCGCCAGACCGACAGCCGCATCACTCTGCTTACCGGCGTCCATCGCAAGGATGTGCGGCGTCTGCGGCGCGAGGAGGGTGCAGCCGTCGAGCCGAAACCGCCGGAAAGCGTCTATCTCGGCGCCCACCTGGTCGCGGTGTGGACCAGCGACGAGCGGTTCCTGGACCTGCAGGGCCGCCCCAAGCCCCTGATGCGCCTGCCGCGGAATAATGCGCCCAGCTTCGAGAAGCTGGTGACCAGCGTCAGCACGGATATCCGTCCGAGGGCCGTGCTGGATGAATGGCTTCGCCTGGGTGCGGTGGAGCTGGACGACGACGACTGCGTGCGCCTCAAGACGGATGCGTTCATTCCCTCGAAGGGCTTCGACGAAAAGGCCTATTATCTGGGCCGCAACGTTCATGATCACATCGCCGCCGCTCGCCACAATGTCCAGGGCGGTGAGCCGCCGTTGCTGGAACGCAGCGTGTACTACGATGATCTGTCCGCCGAATCGGTGCGCGAGCTGGATGAGCTGGCGCACCGCGGCGGCATGAAGCTGCTGCAGCTCATCAACCGGCGGGCCCGGGAGCTGCAGGCCGCGGACCGCGCTGCCCCCGAAGCCGACCATCGAATCAATTTCGGATTGTACTTCTACCGCGACCGGGAATCCCCGAAGGCCGACGGTGACGATTAGTGCCGATCACCGGCCGGCCCAATCATTCCGTGAGTCGGGTCCCGTGGCGCGTCGGTCGGCGCCGGTTGGTTCCGGATCAGATTCCCTTCTAGACTGATGCAGTGTGGGTGGTGTTCCTACGAGTGAAAACGGGACGTCGCCAGGATTTTCAAGCCATGGTTCCGGTCGGGCACACCGACGCGAGTACTTGCCGGTGCTCGACACGCGGTGCGGCATGCATATCCCGCCCCGGCGGGCCATTGATTTCATGCGCCCGCTCAGGCGCGAGTGAGGAGGAGTTTGACGATGAGTCGATTGATTAAAGGCCAGGTGGTTGCACTGTTCGCGCTGCTGACTGCCATGGTGGTAACTTTGGCCGCCTGCGGCGGCGGCAGCAGCTCGACCGGCGGCGGCAGTGCCGGATCCGGAGCAACCGTTGCCGGCACGGTCAATGACGGGGTAGCCAGTGTTTACCCCGCCGGCCAGGAGCGGCCCCTGTTGGTGGCAATTGCCGATATGCTGGTGGAGCCGGCTCGCGCCGCACCCGTTGAGGGTGTCGAAGTGACTTTGAACTGCGAAGGCGCGGCGTCGCGGACGACTTTTACCAATGCGGAAGGCTATTACGAGTTCAACAAGGTGGAGCCGGGTTCCTGCGAGCTGCAAGTGTTCGACGACGTGATACAGTTCCAGGTCGGCGAAGATTCCAGCAACGAAGTGCCGGTGGACGGCGGTGTCGTGCGAATCGAGGTGACAGTCCAGGGAAGCACGGTCTCCGGCGAGATCGAAGACGACGCGAGCAGCGACGGCATCAGCAGCGATGACCTGAGCAGCGACGATGATGACAGCAGCGCCGACGGCGCGAGCGACGACGACAGCCTGGACGACGGCGTGAGCGATGACGACAGCCTGGATGACGACGACAGCTCCGCCGTCTAGAGTGCCGACCATGACAACTGTCGGCCTATCATCCGATACGCCGGGGATTGGCTGACCCGGGAGATCGTCAGTGGAGTGCCGCGGCCGGTTCCACCCTCCTACGGGTGGAAACCGGCCGTTTTTTATGGGCGGTGTTTCTCGGCTGTCTGGTTGTCGAGGTCGCCCTCGTGTACCTGGATCTGACCGTCAACTGGCTGCGCTGGAGCGACAGCGGCGCGATCCGGCGCCTGTTCAACACCACCCGTGAGGACGGGCTGGCGTCCTGGTTCATGGTGTCGCAGACCCTCGTCACCGCCCTGGTGGTGTGGGTGATATTCACGGTGCTGCTCCACCAGCGCACCGCCGCCAGGCGCCGGATCGGCTGGCTGATTGTCGCGCTGTTCTTCACGTACATGTGCATCGACGACGGCGCGATGGTGCACGAGCGCATCGGCACCGCGTTCGAGAACAGCACCGGCATCGGCGGGTACCCGAGCTATGCCTGGCAGTACGTGCTGCTGCCTTTCTTCGCCCTCATGGGCGTATTCATGCTGCTGTTCCTGTGGCGGGAGATGCCGCGCGCCGCGGACCGCGCCAGGGTTGCCGCCGGTGTCGGCCTGTTCGTTCTGGCGGTGGCCATGGACTTTGTCGAAGGCAAGGACGAAGGCTACCGCTGGCTGTCGGCGGCGGCCGGATGGGAATCCGAAACCATTCGGCATTTCTCCAAGTCGCTGGAAGAGTTCTTCGAAATGGTGGGGATGAGTATCTTCCTGGTGACGTTCATCGGGTACCTGGCGGTGGCGGCGCCCCGTCTGGAGGTCCGGTTCGACGGCCGCGACCAGGTGTGAACGACCGGCCCGCGGCCCCCGGTGTGTCGAGCCGGCGTGCGGGCCAACCAGTGTCCATGGTCACCGGCGTGCCTCGGGCTCCCGCCAGACCAGCTCGACGCGCTGGTCGAGGCCGTAGTACTTCTTCATCCAGCTGCCGATAACCGGTTTCTGGTAGGGCATCTTTTCGGCGAAACGGGGACTCGGCACCTTCAACAGCGCCACGGTCCCGGTCGTCCCGCGGGCGTCTTGCCGCTGCGCGGCGGCCCGCAGACGCTGGTCGTTCACCTCCAGGACCCGGGCGTTCTCCATGAAACCGCTGTAGATGTAGGCGGCGTTGTCGACGGCTTTCACGGCAAGCAGGGCGACCAGCAGCACGCGGGCCGCCCCGGCGAGCAGGCCGCGCATGAGCGCGAACGCATAGACCGCCGGCACGAGCCCCAGCACGAAGAATGGAAGGGCGCTGCGCGGCGCCACGGTCGGCGAGAACAGCAGCGGGGCCAGTGTCGCGAGGCCGGCCAGGTGGACGGCGAGCATGGTTCGTCCCGAACGCGACCGCCACGCGGCCGCCGCGAGTATCGCCGTGTAGGCGGCCGTGAGCAGCAGCATGTACAGCACGGTGTGGCCGGCCTGATACAGCACCGCGAGCCCCGCGCCGACGCCGGCCACGATTGCCGTCCACAACGCCGGTGAGCCCGGCCCCCGCCTGGCGGCGTGCACGGCCAGCAGCACCAGGACGGTCAGCATGACATAGGCGAAATAGTTCTTGTCGTGCCCCGGCGCGAACAGCTGTCCGGCCAGCAAGTCCGCGTTGTCCCGTATTCCGGCCAGCACGCCGCCGTCATCGACCGCCGCGCCGGCCCGGGCGCGCGCGAAGTTGCCCGGTGCCAGGATGGTGACCAGGGCCGCGGCGAGGACCGGCAGTGTCTTGAGCAGCGCGCGCGACAGGCCGCGTGCCTCGACGAGGAGCACCAACAGCACCGCGAAGGCGAGCGCGCCCAGGGCAACCTGTTCCTGGGCCAGCGCGGCGGCCGACAGCAGCACCACGGCGCCTGCGGACAGGCGCTGCCGGCGCGCGGCGATGTAAACCGCGGCGAGGAGCAGGGGCAGGAACCACAGGTAGTGCACCGCCGCCGAGAACCAGTAGACACCGTTGATCAGGGTACCGGCGGGCAGAGTCAGGAACGCGCCCACCGCGAACAAAACCGCCAGAGGCTCGAACGGCGTATCGGCCCCACGACTCGCCACCGCCACCACCAGCCCCAGCGTCGCCGCGATGATCAAGGACTGGGCCACGCGGAGAAACTCCAGGCCGAGCGAATGGGACAGGGCCATGACCAGAAGCGACAGCAACCGCCCGCTCCACCCCATGTACATGTCCCAGACAAACCGGCATACATCCAGGAATCCGAATTGCCATTCCCGTCCCGCCGTCGACGCCGCCGGATAGTCGAGCACCGCTACGCCGTAATCATCGTGGTACAGGAACACCAGCTGGTGTTGGGCCAGCATGAACAGGAGCAACCCGGCAAGCACCAGCATCGCCAGGGCGGCTTCGGTGCGGCGAGCCGTCGGTGGGGTGGTGGTCACGGGCGCAGGCGGCCGGGCTCGGGGCAGGGATTCAATGGGTGGGCTCACGGGCACCATCCGGCTGGTCGAGCAGGCCGCGGGCCCGGTAGTCGTCGACAGCGTCGCCCAGCGTGTCCTCGAGCGGCCGCGGCGTCCAGCCCAGCCTCCGGCGAGTCTCACTGTTGTCGAAAGTGACCGGCACGCCGGCCAGCCGCACGCCGGACAGCGGGGCGGCGGGTGGACGCCGGGTAATCCAGTCGGCGACCAGCTCGCTGGCCGCGCTGAAGCCGAGCGCGAGAATGTACGGCACCCGGCGCTCG
>JBEPXV010000172.1:0-5344 GCA_041641695.1 Gammaproteobacteria bacterium
CGTTGATCCGCCGCGCGCTGTTGGAGCCTACCCGCCGAACCTCGCCGTCCTGCAGCACGCGCAGCAGGCCGGCCTGGGCCGTCGGGGGCAGCTCCGCGATCTCGTCGAGAAACAGGGTCCCGCCGTTGGCCGCCTCGACCAGGCCCTCGCGCAGCGCCACCGCGCCGGTAAACGCGCCCCGCTCGTGGCCGAACAGCTCCGACTCGATGAGCTCGTCGGGGATAGCGCCGCAGTTCACCGCCACGATCGGCCCGTCGCTGCGCGGGCTCGCCTCGTGGATGGCCCGGGCCACCAGCTCCTTGCCGGTACCGGACTCGCCGAGGATCAGGACGTTGGTATGGGTCGGCGCCACCTTGGCGATGCGGTCGAAGACGTCGCGCATGCCTTCGCTGTCGCCGATCATGCCGGAAACCGGGTACTGCCTCTGGAGATCGGACTTCAGGGCCTCGTTCTGCCGCTGCAGTCGGCTTTCCTTGATGATGCGATCGACCACCATCATCATTTCATCGTGATCGAACGGCTTGCCGATGTAGTCCACGGCGCCCTGGCGCATGGAATCCACCGCCGACTTGACGCTCGCGTAGCTGGTCATGATCAGCACCGGCACGGCGCCGGCCTTGGCGATCACCTCGGTGCCCGGGTCGCCCGGCAGCCGCAGGTCCGCAATAATCAGATCGAACTGCGAGAGCTCGTGCTGCTCCGCCTCCCGCACGGAGCCGACGGTTTCCACGCTGAAACCGTGGCGGCTCAACAGGCTCGTCAAGGCCGAGCGGATAACGGCTTCATCATCTATGACCAGAATGCTGCTCATGACTGCGCCGCGGTTTCTGGGACGGAGGCGGCGGCCCGTGCCTCCGGTATGCGCATTCGAACCAGCGTGCCTCCCGTTTCCGGACTGCTGACATCTATGTGACCCTCATGGTCCTTGACGATATTGTAGACCAGCGGGAGCCCCAGACCGGTGCCTTCGCCCGGCTCCTTGGTGGTGAAGAACGGGTCGAAAACTTTCTCGATATTGTCCGGCTCGATGCCCGACCCCAGGTCGCGAACGCCGATGTCCACCCAGCCGTCTTCCGCGCGCGCGTACACGGTCACGGGCTGATCTCCGTCGGATGCCTGGCAGGCATTGGTGAGCAGATTCACGAACACCTGCAGCATCTTCTGGCGAACACCGTCGATGCACACGTCGGGATCGCACTCGTTGACGCAGTGCGCGCTGCTACCCCTGCGGCTCAGCCTGACCAGCTGGATCGCCTCGTCCACGCACTCGCTGATATTCACTGTTTCCCGGCTTTCCGGTTCCTGGCCGCCGTAGCTGAAGCTCACCAGGGAACGCACGATGGCGTTGATCCGGTGCGTTTGATCGAGTATCTGGCCGACACTGTCCCGGATGCCGGGATCATCGGTCTCGTCGCGGAGGTTCTGGGCCAGGCAGGCGATGCCGGTGACCGGATTGCCCACCTCGTGGGCGACGCCGGCCGCCAGTCGGCCCAGCGACGCGAGCCGGTCGGCGTGCGCCAGCTCGGCCTCCAGCTTGTGCTTGTCCGTGGTGTCCTCCACCAGGAGAACGGTTCCGGATGTTTCCCGGGCCGTATCGGAGTCCGCGAACCAGGGCACGCGGTCGAGCTGCGCCTTGTGCAGGTTCAGCCAGCGCGATTCGGTGCCGACAACGACGTGAATCTTCGTCAGCTCCGAGGCGTCGCCTTCCAGGAAATTCTCCAGCAGCCCGCACCAGGGCGGCGGCAGCCGGCCGAGCTTGCGCCCCACGGCCTCGCCGGTCGCAACGCCGGACAACTCGGCCATGGCATGGTTCCAGATGACGATGGCGCCGTCGGGTCCCACCGAGCAGACACCGGAGGGCAGCTTCTCCAGCACCTGGCGATGATAACGCCGCAGCGAGTCGAGCTCTCCGAGCAGTCCCCGCAATCGCAACTGCGACGTCTCGAGCCGCTCCTCGATGATGCGGATGCTGTCGGCGAACAGCGTCTGGGTTCTGGAGTCCATACGCAGCTGCTGGTTGACCACACTGCGGGCGAGCTCCGGGCCCAGCAGCCCCGACAGGTTGCGCTCGATGCGGTCGCGCAGCCGGTGCAGGTTGGACGGTTCGGTCTCGTCCGCCGGCAGACCCAGATCCTTGAGCGCCAGGTGCACTTCCTTGTGCGCCATGTCCTCTCCGATCAACCTTGTGAGCTGCTCGGTGAACTCCGCGGCAGAGCCCGCTTCGAGGATGCCGGAACGGGGCAGGATGGCCTCGTTAACGCAGGCGCTCGCGGCGTCCGCCTCGTCCGGCGACTGCCGCGTTGCCATGGACACCAGCACGAACAACGCGGTGTTGACCATCAACGACCAGAAAGTCACGAAGGTCCACTTGTCCATGCCGGTGTAATCGAGCCAGGGCTGCAGGGAGATACCGCCGCCGGCCGGCGACCCCTGGTCGATAAGGGGAATGAACAGCGCCACGAACCAGACGAACGCGCCGCCGGCAAGCCCCGCCATGAATCCATTGCGGTTGGCGTTGTCCCAGTACAGCACGCCGACCATTCCGGGCAGAAACTGGGCAACCGCCACAAAGGAAATCAGCCCCAGCTCCACGAGTCTCTGGTTGTGCTCCAGCGCCACGTAAAAGCCATAACCCGCCAGCACGATCACCGCGATCACCACTCGCCTGCCCCACAACAGCCAGCGGTAGAGATTCAGGGTCGGGTCCGGAATGCTCGCCGGCAGCACCAGGTGATTGAGGGCCATGGCCGACAACGCAACGGTGGTGACGATCATCATGGCGCTGGCCGCGGAGACCCCGCCGAGCAGCGCGAATACGGTGAGAAGACGAGACCCGCCGCTCAGGGTGATCCCCAGAACGTAATAATCCGGGTCGCCCGCGGCGGCCAGGCTCTGGCCGGCCCACAGGATAAAGGGAATGGGCAGGTTCAGCAGCAACAGGAACAGCGGAAACCCCCAGGCCGCGACTCGCAGGCTCCCGGGGTTGATGTTCTCCGTGAACGTCATGTGGAACTGGCGCGGCAGCATGAACGCCGCCGCGAATGCCAGGAACAGCAGCGTGGTCCAGGCGCCTTCCCGGACCGGCGCGTACAGATTCTCCAGCGCCTGGGGGTTGTCCTGCAGCCAACGCTCGACGCCGCCGAAACCGCCGAAGACGCCGAACACGGCGAAGAAGCCGACCATCATCAGGGCAATCAGCTTCACCAGCGACTCGAAGGCGATCGCCACCACCAGGCCTTCGTGCTTCTCCCGCGCGGTGATGTGTCGGGCGCCGAACAGGATCGCGAACAGGATCAGCACCACGCAGAATCCAAACGCCAGTGGTTTGGGGGCGGCCTCCTGGGTGAGCACCCGGATCGACTCGGTCACCGCGCGGATCTGCAGCGCTATGTACGGCAGCGTGCCGGCCAGCATGAACAGCGTCACCATGATCCCCGCCGCCTGGCTGCGAAACCGGAACGCGAACAGATCCGCCAGAGAGGTAAGCTGGTAGTCCCGCACCAGGCGCAGCAGCGGCTCCAGCAATACCGGCGTCATGGCGAACGCGATGGTGACACCGAGATAAACGGTCAGGAACGTGTAGCCCTGGCCGGCGGCGAAGCCGACGCTCCCGTAATAGGTCCAGGTGGTGGCGTAGACCCCGAGAGACAGGACATAGGTCACGGGATGCCCGGCCAGTCCCGCCGGCAGCTTGCCGTGCTCCGTGGCGTAGGCGATCAGAAAAAGCAGGCAAAGATAAAAGAATATCGCGAAAAACAGCGCAGTGAGGCTAAACATCTTTGCGCCGGCGCGCGCTCCACGCCGACCCCGCGATGACTACCAGCCAAAGCACGTAAGGGATATACCATGGACTATCGTCCCGCGCCCATGCGAACATAACGGGCGACGCAAACAGTACCAGGGCGAGCAGCACCAGCAGCACAGTCCGCTCGATGATTTTGTCGGGTCCCCGGTAGTCCATGCTATCAGGGTATCAAAACCCGTTTCGAAACGTAACAAGTTAATCCGGGCGTCGCTGCATGATGGTCGACACGGTCGCGAGGCCCGTCGGCGGGCCGGGCGGGCGCCCCGGGGTGCGGTCGTTGTGTTCATTTGAATCGATACTGGAGCTCGCACGACCAACAACAATGCGTTACACCATCTCCCTTATCGGCATCCTGACGGCATTGTGGCTGGCCGTCTCCGGGGTCTACAAAACGCCCCTGCTGCTGCTCGGCGCGGCGTCCATAGCCCTGGTCACATGGATGAGCCTGCGTATGCGCGTGGTGGGCGTGGAACACAACCCCCTGCTGTTCTCGTGGCGCCTGCCGGTGTACTGGGCCTGGCTCGGATGGCAGATCGTGCTGGCCAATATTCACGTGGCGCGGCGGGTACTGGACCCGAGGCGGGTGCGGCCCACCGTCATATATCTGCCCGCGCCCCACAGGTCACCCGTAGCCGGCGTCGCCTACGGCAACTCCATTACCCTCACCCCGGGCACGGTCACGCTGTTTCTCGATGCCGACGGTCTCACCGTGCACGCGCTGGACGACCACTCGTCGGCCGGCCTAGAGGAAGGCGCGATGGCCCGCCACATCGGCTGGCTCGAGGGGCCCGGAGAGGGCGGGACATGACGACGGTTCTGGTGATAACCGCCCTGGCCATATTCGCCACCATGGCCATGGCCCTGGCACGGGCGCTCAAAGGCCCGACCATCTACGACCGCATCGTCTCGGTAAACGTGTTCAGTACCAAGACCGTGCTGGTGATTGCCCTGATCACCTACGTGACGGGGCACGCCGATCTGATCGACGTGGCGCTGGTCTACGCGCTGATCAATTTCATCGCCGTGGTTACGGTGCTCAAGCTGGTCAAGTCACGCGACCTGGCTTCCGCCGGCGCGGGGGACCCGGCCGATGATTGATCCGGCGCTCGACGTGCTGTCCTGGATCTGCCTGCTGGGCGGCGGCGCGGTGGGCGTGCTGGGCGGTCTGGGCCTGCTGCGCTTTCCCGACTTCTATACCCGCCTGCACGCCGCCGGCATGACGGACACCCTGTGCGCTTTGCTGATCGTGATCGGACTGGCGCTGCAGTCCGGCATAAGCCTGTTGACCCTGAAGCTGCTTCTCATACTGCTGTTCCTGGTGTTCACTGCGCCGACGGCGACCCACGCCCTGGCCCGCGCGGCCGCGGTCGACGGGATCGCGCCCCGGACCGCCGAAGACGGGCACGACAGCCGGGATGGAGAACGGTCATCGAATACCTGATAGACATCTGCCTGCTCGTGCTCCTGGTGATCGTGGCCGTTGCCATCGTGCGCACCCGCGACCTGTTTGCCGGCGCCATGCTGTTCGCCATCTACTCG
>JBEPXV010000173.1:0-5325 GCA_041641695.1 Gammaproteobacteria bacterium
GTCCAGGATTCGGCCAGCGCCGGCTCGACCTCCAGGGTGCCGTCCTTGTAGCGCACCAGGCCGTCGTAGATGTTCATCAGAATGCGAAAGTCGTTGACTGCAGTCACCGTGGCCGGATCCAGGGATTTCGGCTCGGCGATCTGGCCCACCACCAGGACGTTGGGCGGGGTCTGCGCCGTCGCGGCTCCGCTTGCCGCCACAGTGAGACCCGTTGCCAGCGCGGCAGCAGCAGCGAAACGGCCCAGGCATCTGAACGCGCCTTGTTTGGGTTTCATACTCCACCTCCCAGGAATTGTTGTCATCAGTGGTTGGAATTTATCACTATAAATATCTTTTAATCAATAAATGATAATGATAATTTGTCTGCCTGAACGTTCACACGCGAGAGGCGACAACCATAGTGGAATACGACGGTCCACGTCCCGGAACCTCGATCACACCGCGCATAGATATTGAACGCCTGAAGCGGCGGCTGGACGACCTGAACCGGTTCGGCGCCGATGTCGCCGGGCCGGGCATCCATCGACTGAGCTTCAGCGACGCCGATATGCAGGCCCGTCGCTGGCTCATGGTGGAAATGGAGCAGCTTGGATTGGCGGTGAGTATGGATGCCGTGGGCAATGTCGTGGGCCGCTGGGGTCCGGCGGACGGGGCCGCGGTGATGCTGGGCTCGCACCTGGATTCCGTTCCCCGCGGCGGCGCGCTCGATGGCTCGCTGGGCGTCATGGCGGCGCTGGAATGCGTCGAGACGGCCATGGACCACGGCATCGCGCCGGCCTCGCCCATCGAAGTGGCGGCGACCAGTGAGGAGGAAGGGCGTTTCGGGGGCATGCTCGGGGCGCAGGCCATGGCCGGTACCGTGGACCCGGGCTGGTTCGAGGCCGCGGCGGACGACAACGGCCTGCCACTGGCCGAGGCCATGCGCGCGGCGGGGCTCGATCCCCGTGCTTACCCGGAGGCGCGGCGCGATCCGTCGGAAATAAAGGCCTTCCTCGAGCTGCATATCGAGCAGGGGCCGGTGCTGGACCGCATGGGCCGGCAGCTGGGAATCGTCGAGGGGATCTCCGGCGTATTCAACTGGGGCGTCACCCTGGTGGGCGAGACCAACCACGCCGGCACGACCCCGATGGACCTGCGCCGCGACAGCTTCCGGGGGCTCGCCGAGTTTGCCGCGTCGATCCCCGCGATAATCGACGAGGCCGGCACCTCCGACACCCGTCTGACGATCGGCAAAGTGGATCTGACTCCCAATTATGCCCACACCGTTCCGGGCCGCGCCGAGTTCGTGATCATCGGCCGGGACATGGACGAGGCGGTCATGTCCGCACTGGCCGCCGCCTGCCGCCGGCGCCTGGAGTCGGTGGCGCGGGCGCACGGCCTGGAGCTGTCGGTGAAGCAGGCGAGCTGGCTGCCGCCCACCCCGTGTCACCCCGGGATCATCGAGGCGTTCGCGCGCCAGGCCGACAGACTCGGCCTGGACGCGCTGTCGATGCCGAGCGGCGCGGGCCACGATACCCAGATGATGGCGGCCTTGACCCGCGCCGGGATGATTTTCGTGCCGAGCCGTCACGGCATCAGCCACGCCCCCGAGGAGCACACCGAGTGGCGCGATATCGAAGCCGGCTGCAACCTCCTGCTGCACACCATGCTCGACGTCGCCGCCCGGGACTGACTGCACGTACCGTGCGGGGCCCGGGCCGGGCTTGTTGAATTGATTCGCCGGCGCACCCATGTAATAACGTCCTTTTGCGCCACCACAGGGTTTGGTCGACCTGGTGAATCCATCCATGCAAACCGTTCAGCATGCCGGCCCGGATACCGTCGATATCGGTGCCTGGCTGCGCTCGGTCGCCGATCAGCGCGACGACGGCGAGCGCGAGCTCATATGCCGCGCCGCTGAGCTGGCGGCCCGGGCCCACCACGGCCAGGAGCGCGCCTCCGGCGAGCCGTACATCAGTCATGCCCTGGCCGTGGCCACGATCACCGACGAGCTCAAGCTCGATGCCGAAGCGGTGGCGGCCGCGCTGCTCCACGATGTCGTCGAGGATACGGAAACCGGCATCGACACCATCCGCGACGAATTCGGACCGGATGTCGCCCGGCTCGTGGAGGGCGTGACCAAGATGGATGTTATCCACGGCTTCACGGGGGCATCCGAGGACGCGGCCCACGAGACGGTTCGCACCGAAAGCCTGAGAAAAATGCTGCTCGCCATGGTGGAGGACGTGCGCGTGGTGCTCGTCAAGCTCGCCGACCGGCTGCACAACATGCGCACCCTCAAGGCGCTGCCGGAGGATAAGCAGCGGCGCATCGCCCGGGAAACCCTCGATATTTTCGCGCCGCTGGCCAACCGTCTCGGTGTCTGGCAGCTCAAGTGGGAGCTTGAGGACCTGTCCCTGCGCTATCTCAATCCCGCGGATTACCATGATATCGCCCGACGGCTCGCGGAGAAGCGTGCGGACCGCGAGAAATACATCGATTCGTTCATCGACCAGGTGAGCCGCGAGCTCACACGCGCCGGAATCGAGGCGGACGTCTACGGGCGCCCCAAGCACATCTACAGCATCTGGAACAAGATGCATCGCAAGGAGGTGGCCTTCGAGGGAATATTCGACGTGCGGGCGATCCGGATCCTCACCGACAGCGTCAGCGACTGCTACGCGGCGCTCGGCGTCGTCCATACGCTCTGGCCGCACATCGCCGGAGAGTTCGACGACTACATCGCCACGCCCAAGGAGAACGACTACCGGTCCATCCATACCGCGGTGGTGGGCCCCGGCGGCAAATTCGTCGAGGTGCAGATACGTACCCACGAGATGCACGAGCACAACGAGCTCGGCGTCGCCGCCCACTGGCGCTACAAGGAAGGCGCCAGGTCGGACCAGAGCATGGAGCGCAAGGTTGCCTGGCTGCGGCAGCTGCTCGAGTGGCGCGACGAGGTCGCCGATGCCACCGAGTTCATGGAGAGCGTCAAGTCCGACGTGTTCGAGGACCAGATTTACGTGTTCACGCCCAAGGGCGAGGTGGTCGACCTGCCGGCGGGCGCAACGCCCATCGACCTGGCCTACGCCATCCACACCGAGGTGGGGCATCGCTGCCGGGGCGCCAAGATCAACGGCCGCATCGTGCCCTTGACCTACCGCTTGCAGAACGCCGAGCAGGTGGAGATCCTCACGGTCAAGACCGGTGGGCCCAGTCGTGACTGGCTGAGTCCCCACGCCGGATACATCAAGACTTCCCGGGCGCGGGCGCGGATCCAGCGCTGGTTCAAGCAGGAGCACGCCGGAGAGAGTATCGCCTCCGGTCGCCAGATACTCACCCGCGAGCTGCAGCGCGTCGGCCTCGGCGCCGTCAAGCTCGAGAAGCTCGCCCAGAAGATGGGCCACGACAAGATCGACGACATGCTGCGGCTGCTGGCGGAAGGGGAGATCAAGCTCGGGCGGGTCGTCGCCGCCGCCCAGGCGCTGTCCGGGCCCGAGAAGCCGGCCGATGCCGCGGTGGAGCCGGTTCGCCGCGGGCAGCGCAGCCGCCGGGCACCCGGTGAGTTCAAGATCCACGGGGTCGGCAACCTGATGACCCATGTCGCCGCCTGCTGCCGGCCGGTGCCCGGCGAGCCCATCGTGGGCTTCATTACCCAGGGCCGCGGGGTAAGCATCCATCGCCAGGACTGCAGCAACATACTGCACCAGCGCACGGACGCTCCCCATCGCCTGGTGGAAGTGCAGTGGGGCACCGAGTCCGTGGAACATTACCCGGTCGACATTGCCGTGACGGCCTACGACCGCCACGGGCTGCTGCGGGATATCACCAACATTCTGGCGGACGAAGGCATCAACGTAATCGGCGTCACCACCAACGTCGACAAGAAGGATCATGTTGCGCACATAGACCTGACGGTGGAGGTGTCCGGTATTCAGACAGTGAGCCGGGTACTGTCGAAACTCCATCAGGTGAGCAACGTCACGAATGTCGAAAGACGGCTTCAGTGAGTGCCCGGATCCGGATGCGGCGGCGGTGCTCGAATTCTGGTTCGGGGATACGTCGGATCCGGACAATGTAAAGCGGCGCGGGCGGTTCTGGTTCGGGGCCACCGAGGCCCGGGACCGGCTGGTCCGCGACCGCTTCGGCGGCCTGCATGAGCGTGCCCGGAACGGCGACCTGGATCACTGGGTGGCCGGGTCCCGAAGCGCCCTGGCGCTGATCCTGCTGCTGGACCAGTTCACACGCAACCTGTATCGTGGCACGCCGTCGGCGTTCGCCAATGACGCGCGGGCGCTGGCGATCAGCCGCGACGGCCTGGCCCGCGGCCTGGACGGGGCTTTGGGCGTGGTGGAGCGCGCTTTCTGGTACATGCCGTTCCAGCATTGCGAGGACCGCGAGGTCCAGCGCGAGAGTGTAAGGCTTTACCAGGCGCTGCTGGACGACAGTCCGGCGCATCTCATGCCGTTTTCCAGGAACACATACGAATTCGCGGTGCTGCATTGCGAGATCGTCGAGCGTTTCGGGCGATTTCCCCACCGAAATGAATTACTGGGTCGACTTTCCACCAGCGAGGAAAAGAACTACCTCGAAGACGGCGGACATCGATTCGGACAGGGGTGAACCGGATGGCAGATACTTTCAGATCCACGGGCGACAGCCCCGTGTCGTCGGCGACCCTCGAGCTGCTCGAGACGCTGGTGTCGTTCAACACCACCAGCCGTCTGAGCAACCTTGAGCTCATTGACTTCGTCTACGAGCGTCTGAGGGGCGCCGGCCTGGATCCCCTCATCGACTACAATAACGACAAGTCCAAAGCCAATCTCTACGCCGTCATCGGGCCGCGAACCGGCGGCGGTGTGGCCTTGTCCGGCCACAGCGATGTAGTACCCGTCGAGGGCCAGGACTGGACCCGGGACCCCTGGACGCTGACCCGCGAGGACGGTCTGCTGTACGGTCGCGGGACGACCGACATGAAAGGATTCATAGCGGTGGTGCTGGCGGCGGTGCCCGCCATGCTGAAGGCTCCGCTGCGCGAGCCCATCCACCTGTGTATCTCCCACGACGAGGAAATCGGCTGCGTGGGCGTGCGCAGCCTGCTCGAGTACCTGGCCAGGCAACCGTCCAGGCCGCGGTCCTGCATCGTCGGCGAGCCCACCAGCATGGAAGTCGTCACCGCCCACAAGGGCAAGATGGGCATGCGCTGCCATGTCAAGGGCCGCGCCTGCCACTCGGCGCTCGCCCCCCAGGGGGTCAACGCGGTGCACGCCGCGGCGCGGGTCATCGGCTTTTTGATGGACATGGCCCGGGGCCGGCGCGAAAACGGCCCCTTCGACCACGCTTACG
>JBEPXV010000174.1:0-5309 GCA_041641695.1 Gammaproteobacteria bacterium
AGGCTCGTCGAGTCGAACATGCAGGCGGCGGAGCTGGGCTACAGCTACACCAAGCAGCACTACGACTGTCCCCTGCCGCTGCGCGTGCGACGCACCGACCTGACACGGGGGCATATCGTTATCGACGGCAATACCACCGCCGCCCTGGGCGCCATGTTCGCCGGCGCCACCGTGGGAGCCTGGTACCCGATCACGCCCTCCACCAGCCTGATGGACGCTTTCAAGGGGTTCTGTGAGCGCTACCGCCGCAACGAAGAAGGAGAGCGCGAGTACCTGGTCATCCAGGCCGAGGACGAGCTGGCGGCCATCGGCATGGTGATGGGGGCCGGGTGGATGGGCGCCCGGGCCTTCACCCCCACCTCGGGACCGGGCATCAGCCTGATGAACGAGTTCATCAGCTTCGGCTACTACACCGAGATCCCGGCGGTGCTGTTCGACATCCAGCGCGTCGGGCCATCCACCGGCATGCCGACCCGCACCCAGCAGGCGGACCTCATGGAGTGCGCCTATGCCGGCCACGGCGACACCCGTCACATCTGCCTGTACCCGGCGGATCCCGCGGAGGCGTTCGATCTCACAGTCCGCGCCTTCGACCTGGCCGAGCATTTCCAGACGCCGGTGTTCGTGGTCTCGGACCTCGACATCGGCATGAACGAATGGATGGTGCCGGAGCTCGAATGGGACGACCGCTACCGGCCTGACCGGGGCAAGCTGCTCAGCTCCGACGAGCTGGAACGCCTGCCCGGCCGCTTCGCCCGCTACCTGGATCCGGATAACGACGGCATCCCATTCCGCACGCTGCCCGGCGTGCACCCCGCGGGGGCGTTCTTCACGCGCGGCTCCGGGCACTCCAAGCACGGCAGCTACACCGAGGACGCGGCGGAGTACCAGGAAGTGATGGACCGCCTGAAGCGCAAATTCGAGACCGCGCGCCGCCATGTGCCGCCGCCGATCATCGAGTACGTCCACGGCGCTCCGGCGGCCGGCCGGGACCGCCCCAGGCCCACAGGCTGCGGCATCGTGTCGCTGGGCTCCTGCGACGTCGCCGTGCGCGAGGCCCGCAAGAAGCTGCTGGCCGACGGCACCGAGCTCGACTACTGCCGGGTCCGGGCCTTCCCGTTCACCGCGGAGCTGGAGCGGTTCCTGAAGGAGCATGACACGATCTTCGTCGTCGAGCAGAATCGCGACGCCCAGTTCCGCAGCATGCTGCTCATGGAGACCAGCGTGGACCGGGAAAAACTGGTTTCCATCCTCCACTACAACGGCCTCCCGATCGCCTCCTCGCACGTCGAAGAAGCGGTACTGACCTACCTCGACCAGGGGAAAGTGGCATGACATACATGAAGAAGCCGGCGGCCCATCACTCGGCACTCCCGGCCAACAGCCTGGGCTATACGGTGCGCGACTACGAGGGCGGCATGTCCACGTTGTGCGCGGGCTGCGGCCACGACTCCATCACCGCGGCCCTCATCCAGGCCTGCTGGGAGCTCGACATCGAGCCCCACAATGTCGCCAAGATGAGCGGCATCGGCTGCTCCTCCAAGACACCGGCGTACTTCCTCAGCCAGGCCCACGGCATCAATGCCGTGCACGGCCGCATGCCGTCGATCGCCACCGGTGCCAACGCCGCCAACCAGGACCTGCACTTCATCGGCGTGTCCGGCGACGGCGACTCGCTGTCCATCGGCTTCGGCCAGTTCGCCCACGCCATCCGCCGCAATGTGAACATGCTCTACCTGATCGAGAACAACGGCGTCTACGGCCTGACAAAAGGCCAGTTCTCGGCCAGCGCCGACATCGGCAGCAGGTCCAAGGGCGGGGACGTCAACGAGCAGCCGCCCATCGAACCGGTGCTCACCGCGCTGTCGCTGGGCTGCACCTTCGTGGCGCGCGGCTTCTCCGGCGACAAGACACAGCTCGTGACGCTCATCAAGGCCGGCCTGCGCCACCGCGGCTTCGCGATGATCGACGTCATCAGCCCTTGCGTCGCCTTCAACGACCACGAGGGCAGCACCAAGAGCTACGCCCATACACGGGAGCTCTACCACCCGGCCATACACACCGATTTCATAGAGCCCAAGGAAGAAATCAAGGTCGACTATGACAAGGGCGCTGCGATGCGGGTCCAGCTCCACGACGGCTCGACCATCGTCCTGCGCAAGGTGGACGTGGACCACGACCCCGCCGACCGGGCCCGGGCGTTCGGCTACCTGGAGCGCCACCGGGAGGCCGGCGAAATCGTCACCGGACTGCTCCATCTGGAAGAAGAGGATGGGGACCTGCACACCGTCAACCGCACCGCGCCGGGCTCCCTGGTCAGCGCGCGCCGGCGCGCCGACCAGGCGGCGATCCTGGAAGAGATCCAGGGCCGTTATCGGTAAGCGGCCCCGGCCGCGCCGGCAGGTACCTTGTCAGCGGCTGCCGGCGAGGCCCAGCAGATCCCCGGGCACGTTGATATCGTAAATCACGCCGGGGTCGTCGACGTCGATGCGCTGCAGGCGCGCCCGGTTGGCCTCCAGGATCGAGCGCGCGCCCTCGTCGCCCGCCAGGGCGCGCAGCGCCGGGCCGAACTCTTTACCGAACCCCACCGGATGACCCCGCCGACCCTCGTGGTACGGCGCGCACAGCGCCGCCCCGGCAAGCAGGGCGTCCGCCACGGCACGGATGGTGCCGGGTTGAATCCGGGGCATGTCCGCCAGGGCGATCAGCCAGCCGCTCGCCGACGGCGCGGCGGCCACGGCGGCGGCCAGGGAGTGCCCCATGCCGGCGTCGGCGTCGGCGACCGGCACGACCCGGTGGCCGGCCTCGATCAGTCGCCCGGCCAGTGTCTCCAGCTCCGGGTGCAGGGCGCAGACCACCGGCAACCCGGCGGCGTCCGCGTACAGGGCGCATACGTGCTCGACGATCGTTCGGTCGCCCCGGAACCGCCGGGCCTGCTTGAATGGCCCTCCACCGGACGCGGCGAATCGCCGCCCGCGCCCGGCGGCCAGCACCACGGCGGCGACCGACCCGCTCAGGTTCCGGCCCACAGGAACAGGATGATCAGCAGCACAATGACCCCGCCGCCGATCCACATCCATTGCCTGCTTCCGGCACCGTCGCCATCGCTGGTTTCCTCGCGGGCGGATCCGGCGGCGGATTCGAAGGACTCCTCCTGCGCCGACGGGGCGACGATCTGCTCGAAGTCACTGAAAAAGTCGTCGGCCATCTTGCGCGCCGTGCCGTCCACCAGCCGCTGGCCCACCTGGGCGATCTTGCCGCCGACGCTGGCGTCCACCGAGTAGAGCAGGTTGGTCCCCTCCTCGGCGGGCTCCAGGCGGACCGCCGCCGAGCCCTTGCCGAATCCTGCAGCGCCGCCCTTGCCCTCGAAGTGCAGGGTATATGACTCCCCGGGCACGATGTCGCGCAGGCCCAGCTCGCCCTTGAAGGTGGCCGACACCGGGCCGACCTTGGTCTTCATGGTCAATGCATACTCGTTCTCGCCGGTCTGTTCCATGGACTGGCAGCCCGGAATACACTGCTTCAGCACGTCGACGTCCACCAGGTGCCCCCAGACGACGCCGGGCTCGGCCTGAATCACGCGATTGCTTTCCAGTTTCATTGTTGATCTCCCGGTTGTCGTGTCATGCGGCGTGGATTGTTGCCGCGATGGAATGGATCGATTCGCCGCCGGCCTCGCAATTCATACAGCTTCGATTCGACGGCGCGGTGCGGGTTCAATGGCGCCTCTCGTCGGCGAACAGCTCGCAGAGACTCTGGAGGTTATGCCCGGAGACCCGGCGCCCGGCGTGCCGCTCCAGGATCGACGGACCGAGGGCGCGGGATTCGTAATGCGCGTAGCGCAGCATCGGGTTGATCCAGGTGAAGCTGCGGGCCGAGGCTTCCAGGTGCTTCAGGGAAGCCGACAGGCGCTCGCCAATCCGCTCGGCCTCCGGGTCGCAGCCGTCCAGGCCGTCGGTGACCAGAACCAGGTCGCTGGGCCGGGCCAGGACGCGTTGCAGCCAGCTGCCGACGAACTCTTCCAGGCAGTCCGCGAGCCGGGTGCCGCCTTCCCAGTCATTGGCCGCGGATGCCGCCAGCGACAGGGCGATGTCCGCGTCCCGGTAACGGAGCTCCGGAGTGATGCGCGTTACGTGGGTGGAGAATACGAACACCTCCACCGGGTGGCGCGCCTGGCACAGCGCATGGAAGAACAACAGGGTGGCACGGGTGTAATCCGACATGGATCCCGACATGTCGCACAGAACCACCAGGGGCACCACGGTCCGGCGGCGTCGCCGGCGAACCAGGTCCAGGCGGCCGCGCGCCAGCCCCCGGGCGGTGCGCCGCCAGTCCAACGGACCGCGGCTCAGATTGATCTCCGTGCGCCGGGACGCGCGCCGCGGCAGGCGCGGATGCAGCTGCCTGATGAGACGCTTGAGCTCAAAGAACTCCTCCGGACCGAGCTGCTGGAAGTCGCGGTGAAACAACCGCTCGCGGGAGGAACCGGTGCCCGCGTAATCGAACTCTATGTCCGGCTCGGTTTCGTCGGCCCGGTGCGGGGGAGCGCCGAAGTAGTGCTGCGCGAGGCGCTCGCTAAGCCGCCGCGAGGTCTGGGGAGGCGCCAGCCGCGATTTGATCTGGGCCAGCAGGTCCTCGAGGGTCTGCGGCAGCGGCCGCGGGTCGCGCCAGAACAGCTCGAAGGCCTGATCGAAGATCTCCAGCTCCTGCTGCCGGTTGACCAGCACGCTGGCCAGAGCGTCGTGGAAGTCGGCGCGGCTGTGCAGCCCCACCTGCTCGACGGCCCGCAGGGCCTCGCAGGTCTCCGGGATACCGCAGGAGAAGCCGGCGGCGCGCAGCAGACGCACGAAGTGGACCATGTTCTCCGGCAGGCGGCTACGGTCAGGAAGGTCCGCGTCGGGAAACACGGCGCGAGGTGTTTCGCCGGCCGATGTGTCGATTAAGTCAGCCATTCAGGGTATGTGCGATTCCGGCAATATTCGTGATCGTCCCGGGTGCTGGAATGGACCCCGGCCTGCAGGCTCCCCGCAGGAGAACTGCCGCGGCGCCCGTTGCCTGAATGACAAGCATCGGGCACAGGGCCCGGCCCACGGCGTCCATCAAAGGCCGCTGGCGACCTTGTTGCGGGCCCGGCCGATCAATTGCGCGACGGTTTCCGGGTCGGCGCGCTCGATGTCGTCCTCGTACTTCAGCAGGGCGCCGACGGTTTCCTGGACCGTCTCCGGGTCCAGGCTGGTCTTGTTCATGTGGTACAGGGCGGTGCACCAGTCGACGGTCTCGGCAACCCCGGGCCGCTTGAAAAGCTGCAT